>CAYUZM010000647.1:0-4249 GCA_964449665.1 uncultured Solibacteraceae bacterium | reverse complement strand
CCTGACATCACCTTGATGGACCTGCAGATGCCCGCGATGAACGGCATCGATGCGATCAGCGCCATTCGCGCCGAATTTCCGGAAGCGCGCATCATCATATTGACGACTCACGCGGGTGATGTGCTGATTTCCCGCGCACTTAAAGCCGGTGTCCGGGCGTATTTGACGAAGTCTCTGTTGCGTAAGGAGTTGCTCGAGACGATTCGCGCCGTCCATGCCGGCCAGAAACGGATCTCGCAAGAGGCCGCCTTGGAAGTTGCCGCGCACGTAACCGACGACGCGTTGACGCCACGGGAAATCGATGTCCTGCGTTTGGTGGCATCCGGCAACGCGAATAAAGAGATTGCAGCCAAACTGTCGCTCACCGAAGAAACCATAAAGAGCCATGTCCGGAACATACTTGCGAAACTCGGCGCCAATGACCGGACCCATGCCGCGACGATCGGTCTGAAGCGTGGAATTATCGAGATCTAGCCATTCGATCCCTCGAAAGAGGGATCACGGAACGAACATTCGGGGGTGTCGGGCCAATGATCCTAGCTCATACGCTAGAAATGGGACGCTCTCTGCAACGCCTTTTTTCCACGTTTCCGAACGGTTGGCCCGGGGTCGGCTTGATGCTCCTCCGCATGGGCATTTTTCCCGCAATACTTTACTTCGGGCATGTTGATCAACCAGGGACAGCGCCGCAATCGATGAGTTCCGTGCCGCAGGCGATCGCCAGTATTTGCGGAGTGTTTCTACTTGCGGGCTTTTGGACGCCGCTGATGGGAATTCTGGTTGCGATCAACGAGGTTCTGATCGGGTTCGGATCCACTACCGCACGGCACGAAGACAACTGGATCCATATATTTCTCGCGACTGTCGGCGCCGGCATCGCAATGCTCGGCCCGGGTGCCTGGTCCATTGATGCGCGGCTGTTCGGGCGCAGGCGCTTTGATAGTGAGCGGACACGAAGTAGAAGCCGTTAACCCTAACGGGTTACTTTCCGGCGCGCCGATTGAGGGGCATGAACGATGCCGATCTGGGGGGCGGGAATGGCGGGATAAGACCCCACAATGTAACCACATGGTACGCCGATTCACGTCCAGGAATGGAGAATGACAATGGCCAGCCTAAACATATTGGGGCCTTGCGACAACTTCCAGCCACTGCCCGATAGCATGAAAGTGCTTCGGCGGTTCAGTTCCACTGGCAGCAGCCAGAACTCACTGCTCGAAGGCTCACGCCTCGTAGACGAAATCCGGACAGAGCCCAAGTTCGAAGAGATTGTCGGACGCAGCCCCGACTTGCTGAAGATGCTGTCCCGCGTAGCGGCGGCCGCTCCCACGGATGCAAATATCCTGATTAGCGGCGAAACCGGCAGTGGCAAGGAACTCGTCGCGCGGGCCATTCACAGCCGTAGTGCGCGCCGGAACAGGGCGCTTGTGAAAGTGAACTGTGGGGCAATTCCGGCGGGACTGGTGGAAAGCGAGCTCTTCGGCCACGTGAAGGGTGCGTTCACTAGCGCGTCGGAGCGCCGTGTCGGACGCTTTGAGCTGGCGAATGACGGCACGCTCTTTCTGGACGAGGTCGGGGAACTACCGCTGGAAACGCAGGTGAAGCTGTTGCGCGTCCTGCAGGAGCAGGAGTTCGAACCCGTCGGCAGCAGCCGGACAATCAAGGTCAACGTTCGCATCATTGCGGCGACCAACCGCGACCTCGAAACGGCGGTCAAGGCCGGAACATTTCGATCCGACCTTTTCTATCGTTTGAATGTGATCCCGGTTCATGTGCCTTCGTTGCGGGAGCGCCCCTCCGACATTCCAGAACTGGCGAACGCGTTCCTGCAGCAGTACGCAAGCCGGACTGGAAAACCGATAGAGTCCATTGCACCGGACACGATGAGGCTTCTGGTGAACTCCTCCTGGCCTGGGAACATCCGCGAATTGCAGAACGTAATTGAGCGCGGCGTGGTGTTGTCGAGGGGATCCATACTCCGGCTGGGGCCGGATCTACTCCCGAATGAGGAATCGAAAGACGGCCAGGAATCCGGGAGTTCAGCCAAGCCGGAAATGGCCGATTCGCTAGCGGAAATTCAGCGGCAGCACATTCTGGGTGTGCTCGCGAGGACTGGCTGGCTGATCAGCGGACCCAATGGGGCAGGCGCGATACTGAACCTCCACCCCAATACACTCCGCAGCCTGATGAAGAGGCTGGGCATCTGCCGGGCGCCCCGGCTCACGATGGTCGAGCAGTCGTAACGCGGCCCTATGCTCAGCCCAGCCTCGAGTTGCCGTTAGGCGCTCATGGTAACCGCCTTCGGCCGATACTCGCCAGGCACGGAGCGGAACGCGATGGCGAAGCGGTTCCATCCGTTGATGGCAACCACGGCTAGTGTCAGGTTGACCATCTCCTCTTCACTGAACTGCCTGCGGACCTCCTCATAGGCCGCGTCGGGAACATGCTGTTCACCGATCAACGTCAGTTGCTCGCTCCATAGGAGTGCCGCCCGCTCACGTTCGGTGAAGAACGGTGTTTCCCGCCAGACGGCGACCGTATACAACCTCTGTTCGGTCTCTCCCAAAGCTCGCGCATCCTTCGTGTGCATGTCGATGCAGAACGCGCACCCGTTTAGCTGCGAACAGCGCAGCCGGATCAGCTCGAGCAGCGAGGGTTCCAGGCCGGAAGACTTGCGAAGGTGGCCCTCTATGCCGTACATCGTTCGAATTGCCGCGGGAGCGGTGTTTGTGAAATCAAGTCGTGGTTGCATGTCGTAACTCCTGAGCGGTCCTCCGCATTTGGTGCTCCGTTGGTTCAAATCGTTGTTTCCGCGCTCGAAAACTGTGATAGTGACGTTTCAGCGCACGCGATGTCGGAACAACCGCGTGCGTAAGAAGCTTGCGTCACGAAATACCGTCAACCGCGCAAACGGCCGCTGTGGCGCGTTTCGCGGCTAAGTAGTTGAGCCTCTCGCGGATGGCGGAGGATTACGCTATCGAAACCGATTTGGGCGCATGCGTGCTTTACAAGGAGTCGAGAAAGCGAGCTACCAAATGCCAACAATCGTCACCCAAGACGGCACTCAGATTTACTACAAGGACTGGGGCACGGGGCAGTCTGTGGTCTTCAGTCACGGCTGGCCCCTGTCCTCAGATGCGTGGGGCGGTCAATTGTTGTTTCTCGCGCAGAACGGTTACCGGGTCATTGCCCACGACAGACGCGGCCATGGGCGGTCGAGCCAGTCTTCCTCGGGCAACGACATGAACGGATATGCGGACGACCTGGCCGCGATCATCGAATACCTAGATCTGAAGGACGCGGTGCTCGTCGGCCACTCCACCGGCGGCGGTGAAATCACTCGCTACGTGGGACGCTACGGGACCAGGCGCGTCGCCAGGATGATCCTCATCGCCGCGATTCCGCCCATCATGCTGAAGACGGATGGCAATCCCGAAGGCCTTCCCGTGGAAGTTTTCAATAGCCTGCGGGAGGGCCTGGCCAAGGACCCATCGCAGTTCTATCGAGACCTTGCCATTCAGTTCTACGGCGCGAACCGTTCGGGGACGGAAGTCTCCCAGGGAATGCTCGATCAGTTCTGGCTCTGGAGCATGCAGGCCGGTGTCAAGAACGCCTATGAGTGCATCCAGGCGTTCTCGGAAACCGACTTTACGGAAGATCTTAGGAAAATCGATGTACCCACGCTGGTCTTGCATGGTGAGGACGACCAGATCGTTCCCGTGCACGATTCGGCCAGAAAGGCGGCGCGGCTGATTCGGGGCGCACGGGAGATCTACTATCCGCGAGCTCCGCACGGCCTTACGGCGACGCATCAGGACCAGTTGAACCAGGACCTGTTGGAGTTTCTGCAGCGCGGACGCGAGGGCGCGCGCGCGGCGTAGGGCGCGCCCGCAACGGAAGGGAGGGCGACAGTGCTGAAGACTATTACCGCATCACCGGCAAGACGATCCGGTTGCGTCTCGAATGGGCCGAAGAGCCAGGCCCGCGGGCACGCATCGGATTCCGTAGTGCGGGTTCTTGCCGCCGTGGGAGCCGGGATGGAATTCGCCGGCTCCCCGGTACGTGAGCGGCGTCTTGTTCGGAGGCCCAGGGTCCGCCGAGCCTCCGGGGAACCAGGGAATGGACTGCGTTCGGCCTCGATCAGGATTGTGTGATCACCATTCGCCATGCAAGTAGAAGTCCTCACTCACGCCGCCTCGCCCGCCCACCAGCCGGCCGCGGTCGACATCCAACGCTCGAAAGCAGGGAG
>CAYUZM010000646.1:0-4250 GCA_964449665.1 uncultured Solibacteraceae bacterium | reverse complement strand
CCACAAAAGAATCCGACCCACACCCGGCCTCGCTCAGTGCATAGCTGGCTGCCGTGTCCCGCGCCGGCCGCGGCAGCCAGCGGCACTTCTGCTCCTCGGTCCCCCAGCGCAGAATCGCGTTGATCACCAGCGTGTTTTGCACGTCGACGATCACAGCCGCCGCCGGATCCACCCGCGCGATCTCTTCGATCGCCAGCACGGCCTGGAAAAACGTTCCGCCCTGCCCGCCGTACTCTTCCGGAATCTCGATCGCCATCAGCCCCAACTCGAACATCTGGCGCAGCAGTTCGGGCCGGAACTGGCTCTCTTCGTCCATTGCCCGTACGTGCGGCCTGATCTGCTCGCGCGCGAACCGGCCGACGGTGTCGCGAAACATCTGTTCGTCTTCATTGAGCAGCGTGAGGGGCGCCGCGGTGAACTCTGTCGTGGTGGGCATGGTTGCCTCCGGTCAAAGGATATCGGAGTTGCCGGAAGTACGGAAGAACCGGTTCAGGGCGTCAAACGGCGTTCCGTCATTCAACCCCGCGAAACTGCCCTCTTCCGCCATCATGTGAACAGCGCGCAGGAATCCGCCCCACGCGCATCGCGCCAGCGCGGAGCCGACGCTGATGCGGCGCACACCCAGGTCCGCATAACCCGCTACGGTGAGTGTGTTCCCGGTCAGCGCCAGTGCGTTCACCGGCTTTGGATGTACGGCCTGCACAATGGCGAGAAAGTCTTCGCGCCTGCGCGGCCCCGGGGCGTACAACACGTCGGCGCCTGCCTCGGCGTATGCCTGTAGACGGCAGATCGATTCGCGCAGCGGCTCGTCGATGCCAACCAGGTAACACTCGGCGCGCGCGGTAAGCAGCACGCCCGTGCCGGAAGTGTCGATCGCCCGCCGTGCGGCGCGAATCCTTTCCACGGCCTCATCCAATGGAAAGAGCGGCTTGGCCGGATTGCGCGTCGCGTCCTCCAGCGACAACCCCGCCACGCCTGCCTCCACGCATCGCCGCACACTATCGGCTACGCCTTCCGGGCCGGCGGCGTAACCTACTTCGAAGTCCGCGTTCACAGGAAGTTCGGTCGCCTTCACGATAGCCTCGATATGATCGAGCATCGCCGACCGCGACACCGCGCCGTCGGACTTGCCCATGGAAAACGCCGCGCCCGCGCTTGTTGTCGCCAGCGCCGGGAAGCCAGCCGCGCGCAAGTAGATCGCGCTACCGGCATCCCACGGGTTCGGAATCACGAAACAGCCCGTTTCGTGCAACTGGCGGAACTTCGCCCGCCGTTCTGATAAGTCGCTCATGTAAATCCTTCCCGCCGAGGATAGCCCGATTTTGACACCCCTGGTATACTTGCCGCAGCGATGGTCCGCTGGGTACATCGTCGGCTCCGTGCGTTGCCCCGTCTGTTCATGGCGTGGGCAATGATGGCCGTTTTCGTCTTCCCCTTTGTGCAGGATTTGCTGCCCAGGGCGTCGGCGCAAACCATGTCCTGCTGCCGCACGAAGAAGTCCTGTTGTTGCAAGAAGTCCGCGAAGCCAAACGACGGACGTCCGGCCTTTCGGCTCCAGAGCATGACGTGCGAACAGGCCTGCCAGGCAACGCTCACCGCCTCCGTGCATGCCGTCGAACCCTCTCGCACGGGGATCCAAAGCGCGCCGCCATTGCCGCTGCAGCGCGCCGCGTACCACGCCGCTCCGCTTCCGCCCTCACACGATCCCGATCCCCTCTACGGAAGGCCTCCACCCGCTCACTCCTAATATCCGCCTACAGCATTGCAGCCGTGGTTGTTGAACAGGAGTGAGGCATGTTCTTTCGCTATTCATTTTTCCTGTGCGGATGGGCCTGTTTGGCCTCCGCGCAAAATATAGGTTCGTCCTTGGCCGTCCTGGTCGAGGACTCACAAACTCTCGCCGTGCGCGGGGCTCAGGTAGTCGTCGAGAGTTCGCAAACAGGCGCCAAACAGGAGGCCGCAACTTCCTCCACAGGCCAGGCACGCTTCGCTTCGCTCGCGCCCGGCACGTACAAAGTATTGGTCAGCCGCGATAGATTCGCCGCGGCCGTCATCGACAATCTCGCACTCGTCATCGGCCAGGAGCGCAATATCCGCGTCGCCCTGCAACCGGAGGCCACAAAGCAGTCCATCACAGTGAACGGCGAGGCCATCTCAACGGTGCAGACCGAATCGGGCTCCAACAGCGCGGGCTTCTCGCTCGAACAGATGCAAGACCTGCCCATGCTCGGCGGCGGCACGGGACGCAACTTCCGCACACAGGCTTATCTCGCGCCCGGCGTTGCGCCCTCCACTGCCGCGCACCGCCCCTTCGCCGTCTCCGGCTCGCGCAACCGCAACAACAACTACCTCATCGATTCGAGTGACTTCAACGAAGCCGAAGGCGGCCTGCTTATGGGCCGCGGCGCCAGCGAACAGTTGATCTCCACCGAAGCCATCGAGGGCATGCAGGTCATCACGCATAACTTCAAGGCCGAGTACGGCCGCCAATCCGGCTCCATCATGAGCATCGTCACCAAGCGCGGGTCGAACGATTGGCACGGACTTGCCTTCAACTACCTCCGCAATGACAAGCTCGACGCACGCAACACCTTCGATATTGCCAAGCCGCCGCTGCGCGCCAACCAGTTTGGCTTCAACTTCGGCGGTCCCATTTTCCGCAATAAGACCTTCTTTTTCGTGAACAACGAGTGGAGCATCCGCCGCGCCACCAACGCGACCACGGTGCAAACCCTCACCCCGGCCCAAAAGGCCCAGGCCGTGCCCGCCGTCAGTGCCCTCGCCGCACTCTATCCCGACCCCAACGTGCCCGGCACGAACCTCTTCCGCTCCAGCGTTCCTACCGCCGTCGACCAATGGTCCGGCGTCTTCCGCGTCGACCACGAATTCAACACCGCCCACCGCGTCTTCTTCCGCGCCACGCTGCTCGACTCCACCAATAAAGGCGTCTCCGGCGCAAGCTTTGCGCGCTATTCGAGCAACATCGGTCCCAAGGCGTATCTCTTCCAACACGCCTGGACGCCCAGCGCGACCATCCTCAACGAGGCCCGCGCCAGCTACACCCGCTTCGATCTGAACGACAATTTCATCGATCCTGTCGCCCTCGGCGATCCGGCCCGCAACGGACTCGTCGGCACCGTCAGCACCACCGGCCTCTCCGCCCTTGGCCATTTCGCCTTCATGCAGCGCCAGACCGCGCAGAATACCTATCAGGTGAGCGACGACCTCAACTGGTTCCACGGCGCGCACTCCATCAAGACCGGCTTCGCCTTGCGCCGCCTCCAGCTCAACAACGGCGTTTTCACCCCCGGCTTCACCGGCGTCGCCCGCTTCCTCAACGTGAACGAGTTCCTCGCCGGACGCGCCGCCTCGTACTCGCGCAACATCGGCAACCCCTACATCGGACTGCGCACGACTGAAACCAATGCCTATGTTCAGGACGATTGGCGTATTCACCCGCGCCTTACCTTGAATCTCGGCCTCCGCTATGAGTTCAACGCCGTACCGAACGAAGTGGACGGCCTCATTCAAGACCGCTATCGCTACCAACCCGACCGCAATAACTTCGCCCCCCGCTTCGGCTTCGCCTATCGAGCCGACCGCGAAGGCCGTGCCGTCGTGCGCGGCGGCTATGGCATCTACTACAACGTCCTAGAACTCAGCTTTGTCGGGCTCGCGCGCTTCAACCCGCCCCTGATTTCCAGCCTCGCCGCTGCTTCGCCCACGTTTCCCGATCTTCTTGCCGGCGCGTCGCAATCCATCCCCAGCGGCCTCGTCATACCGGACTCAAGTCTGCGTCAGCCCTATTCCCAACACCTGAACTTCGCCGTCGAACGCCAGTTGTGGAATCCGCGCACCTCGTTCACCGCCGCATACGTCGGCACGCTCGGGCGCAAACTGCCGCGCGTTACCCGCCCCAATGGCGGCGACGCGCTCGCGCAGAATCTGCGGCCCGATCCCACCGTCGGCGTCGTCAACGTACTCGAAACGGCGGTTACATCGAGTTACCACGCGATGCAGCTGAGCTGGAACACCACCACGCGCGGTCTCATCTTGCGCACCTCCTACACCTGAAGCAAATTCATCGACGAGGTAAGCGAATTCGCCATCGGCACCCAGACCCTCGCCCGCGAAATTCTCCCGCCCACCGAACGCACCTGGCGGCTCAACCTGCGACCGTCAGACTTCGACATGCACAACCCCTTTACAGTCGGCTGAACCCTATGGTTTACTTCGGTTACCGCCAATCC
>CAYUZM010000645.1:0-4254 GCA_964449665.1 uncultured Solibacteraceae bacterium | reverse complement strand
GCCGGGGGTTCCGACGGTCACCTCGCGGGCGGCGAGGCTGGTGATGGGGCCGATGCCGATTTTCCAGTTGAAGCCCAGCGGCTGGATGAGCGGCTCGACCGTGCGGCCGATGGAGCCGGCGACCGAGTCGCGGATTTGGGGCGGTTTGCCGTCGGTGAGCGGCAGGTGGGCGATGATCCACAGGCAGACGGTGACGGCGAGGATGATGGTGCCGGTGCGGATCAGGAAGACGCTGGCGCGGTCGTAGAGCCGCAGGCCGAGCGAACGGAGAGTCGGCCAGCGGTAGGAGGGCAGTTCGAGCAGGAAGGGCGTGCCGTCGCTGCGCAGCACGCTCGATTTGAGGGCTCGCGCGGTGACGAGCGCCGCCACGAAGCCGAGCACGTACAGTCCGATCATGGCCGCCGCGCGCGTGCCGAGCAGGGGACCGAGCACGGGCTTTTCGGGAATGAAGGCGGCGATGACGAGCGCATAGACGGGAAGGCGCGCCGAGCAGGTCATGAACGGGGCGATGAGGATGGTGGCGATGCGGTCGCGCTTGTTCTCGATGGTGCGCGTGGCCATGATCGCGGGAACGGCGCAGGCGTAGGCCGAAAGCAGCGGAATGAAGCTCTTGCCCTGCAGGCCGAAGCGGGCCATGGTGCGATCGGCGATGAGCGCGGCGCGGGCGAGGTAGCCCGAGTCTTCGAGGATGCCGATGAAGAGGAACAGGAGCAGGATCTGCGGCAGGAAGACGACCACGCTGCCGACGCCGCCGACGATGCCGTCGATGAGCAGGTCGCGCCAAGCCGATTCGGGCATGGTAGCCGCCACCCATTTGCCGAAGCCGGCGATGAGGCCTTCGACGCCGTCCATGAGCGGTGTGGCTCCGGTGAAGATGGCCTGAAAGACGGCGACCACGATGAGGGCGAATACGAGCGGTCCGGCCAGAGGATGGAGAAACAGCGCGTCGAGGCGGCGGCTCCACAAGGACGGTTGCGGCGCCGTCCACGCTCCTTGCGAAACGCGCGCGGCCCAGGCTCGGCACTGGGGCACGTCGTTTAGCACCGGGGGCAGCGTTTGCAGAATGGGGAACGGCGACTCGGCGGGGCGGGGAATGGCCAGCGTTCCGTCCAGGAATTCGAGAACCGGTTCGAGGCCTTCGCCCTTGGCCGCGCTGACGAGTACGACGGGCACGCCGAGGCGCTGCGACAACTCGGCGGTTTGCAGTTCGCCGCCGCGGCCGCGCAGGTCGTCGGCCATATTCAGGATGACCAGCGTAGGCAGGCCCAAGGCGAGCACGGGGGCCGCCACGACGAGGTGCCGCGACAAACTGGTTGCATCGAGGATGAGGAGCACGGCATCGGGGCGGGGAACGCCCGGCATTTCGCCGCGCAGTACGTCGCGCGTGACGCGCTCGTCTTCCGAGCGGGGCTCCAGAGAATAGATGCCGGGGAGATCGATCAACTCGACTTCGCGCCCGGAGCGCGACGGCATGCGTCCGGCGTGGTGCTCGACGGTGACGCCTGGGTAGTTGGCGACCTTTTGGCGCAGGCCGGTGAGGCGGTTAAAAAGGGTGGTTTTGCCCGCGTTGGGCGGACCGACCAGCGCTACGGTCTTATGGGCCGCGGTGGCGGTTTCCGAAGGTGATGACGAGGCCAGTGCCGCCGGCCCCGCGTGGCAATCGCTCATGGCCGGTGCTACATCTGGCGGTTCAAACGGATCTGCCGCGCGGTCTCGCCGCGCAAGGCGACATCGGCGCCATCCACGCGGTAGACGCGCGGATCGCCACCCGGAGCGGGACGCGTGTAGGCAACCGTGGAGCCCGGCACGAAGCCGAGAATCATCAGGCGGTGGGCGACCTCTTCGGGAAGATCCAACTCGAGCAACGTCGCTTCCTCGCCCGGAGCGAGGTCGAGAAGGGTGGCGCGGTGCGCGATTCCACTGTTGCTACTGAGTTGCATCAACTCCAGTATGCTCCCGCGCGCGGGCCGTGTCAATTGGGCGGGACGGCCTGTGGATGAGGCGGCCCGGCGTGCGCGGGAAGTGGGACTAGCGGCGGCGCAGGTGGGCCAGGCCGATGAGGCCGATGCCGGCGCTCATGAGAAGCATGGTCCCAGGCTCGGGCACTTCGCCGGTGAGGCCGAAATTATCGATACCGGCGAGCGAGCTCTCGTCGGTGGTGCCCAAACGGATTTCGGCGCGGCCCACCGACGCCATCACGGTGGCGAATGAGGGGCTATCGTTTGCCAGGGGATCGATGTCTATGTCCTTCACCCAGCCGTTGGCGTAGGCGTCGACATCGGACCAGGTAGGATCAAAGGCCACGTTGTAGGTGTCCCAACTGTTCGTTCCGAACGAATTGGTGAGCTCGTGGCGCCAGCCATTGGTAACGACGTCCATGCGGACGCGGAACCACGCATCGGTGAAATTGGCGGTCATGAAATTCAAGTCGACGGTCATGCCCGTGATTCCAGCGGCGCCATAGTCGCCCGTGAAGCGCGAGTCTGTCGTAAGCCCGCCAATATCGAAGAAAGCCTCGCCCAAGTCCCGCCGGGTCAGCATGTGGCCGTCCGGGTTTCCACCGGTGCCCGAGTGGACCACCACCGACGCGACCGTGTTTGCAGTCATGACGCCGTTGTCGGTATCAAACGTCTCCGTGCCGATTGTCGCGCCCCAACCAAGGGTGGCGCAAAACGCAAATATTCCAATCTTTGTGATCATGTTCCTCCTCCTCACGCAACTACAAAAACTGCTCACAAGTCTCGCGCCAATTAACGGAAAGTTGGATCGGACGGAAGTACCGATTTCAGTACTGGAACGTTCTATTCGATATTCTGCGAAGTGATATGACCGTTTCCCGACGCCAGTTGCTCTCAGCCATTCCCGCCGCGCTTGCCGCCCAAACGCCGAAGCCGCCGAATATCCTGTTCATCCTGGCCGACGACCTTGGCTACACCGGCGTGCGTTGTTTTGGAGGACGGCACGCGCGCACGCCGCATCTCGACCAAATGGCGGCCGAGGGAGTGCGCTTCACGCAGGCGTATGTGCAACCGCAGTGCACCCCCACGCGGGCCAGCCTGCTCACGGGCCAGCACACCGCACGCAACCGCATGTGGCATGTCATTCCCTACTACGGATATCCGCACATGAAGCTGCGCGAGCCGGCGTACCGCGAGAGCCTCGACCGTGGCGCGCCCACGCTGGCGGCGGCGCTGCGTTCGGCGGGATACTTCACCGGCATCATCGGCAAGTGGCATCTGACCACCAATGAAGACGGCGCCTATGAGCAACTCTTCCCCGAGGCCGCGCCGCACTACGGTTTCGACTGGGCGGCTCCGCGGAACAACCCGCGCGGCGTGCCGGGGCGCGGCGACAAAGGCGTCGATCAGTTCACCGATGAGGCGTGCGGCTTCTTGGAACGCAACCGCGACAAGCCCTTCTTCCTGTATCTGTCGCACCATTCCATTCACGGCCCGGTGCTGGCGCCGGAAGCCTTGCGGCAGAAGTACCGCGACCTGGGCTATCACCAGGAAGGAATCCACAACACGACCTACCTGGCGGCGTTGGAGCATCTGGACGCGGGTATAGGACGTGTGCTCGGGAAGTTGAAAGAGTTGGGGCTGGAAGAAAACACGATCGTCGTGTTCCTTTCCGACAACGGCGGCGTAGATACGCTTTTCGACAACGCGCCGCTGCGGGCGGGGAAGGGCAGCGTGTACGAGGGCGGCATTCGCGTGCCGTGTATTGTGCGCTGGCCGGGCGCGGTGAAGGCGGGCACGGTCAGCGATGCGCCCCTGCACGTGGTGGATTGGTATCCGACGCTGTTGGAGGCCGCGGGCGCGCGAGCGCCGCAAGGACACACGCTCGATGGCACGAGTTTCGTTCCGCATCTGCGCGGCGGGCCGCGGCCCAAGCGCGAACGCCTCTACTGGTACATGCCGCTTTATGACATTCAGTGGGGCGCGGTGCCGAGCGCTGTCGTGCGTGAAGGCGATTGGAAGCTGATCGAGTTCTTCGGCGACTATGTCGATATCGAGCGGGACTACGAGTACACACCGCAAGGACGCGTGGAACTGTACAACCTGCGCGACGACGCGGGCGAGTGCAACGATCTGGCGGCGAAGCAACCCGCGCGAGTGGCTTCGATGCGAAGGGCGCTCAACGAATGGATCGATTCGACAGGCGCCGGGCGGCCCACGCCGAATCCGAACTACGATCCAGCGAAGCTGAGGACAATCGGGCGGAAACGTTAGCTGAGAATGTCTTTCACCACGT
>CAYUZM010000644.1:0-4255 GCA_964449665.1 uncultured Solibacteraceae bacterium | reverse complement strand
GGGGGGAGGACGGGGGGGGCATTGGGGCGGGTTCCGGTTGCGTGGATTGAGTTGTAGTGGCGGCTACTTGATGGTGACCATGGCGGCATTACTCTTTTCGCCGTTGATGGTGACGACCAGCGGGTAGCTGCCGGGGGAGAGCGCGGGCATTTTGAGGTTCATCTGCATGAGGCCGATGAAGCCTGGGGTGAGTCCGGCGAAGGCGATTTCGGCGGGCTGGTTATTGATAGTGGCCGAGACCGAGCCACGGGGGCGCGAGAGGGGCTCGGCGCCGGCAGGCTTGCCGGTTTCGACGGGGTTGTCGAGTGCGCCGGAACCGGTCATGTAGGCGACAACGTAGCTGCCGGCGGCTGCGCCGTTGCTCGCGTCATTGACGGAGTAGTCGTCGTTCTGCACGACGGCGCGCTTGTTGCCGAACTGGAAGACGCCTGGGGCGGCCGGCACGATAGAGACGTTACCGGCGGCGCTGGATTGGCCGTTGACCTTTACGACGACGGGCACGGATGCGGCTTCGAGGACTTCGTAGGGGACCTGGGCGTTGATCTGTCCGGCGCTGACGAAGACGAGCGGGGCGTCTTTGCCACCGATCTTCACCGAGGTGCCGGCGAGTTCGAGCGGCAAGGGCACGGAGTTGGCGGCGTAGGTGGTGGTGGCAAGATCGGTTCCGAAGATGCTGACAAGCGCGCCGGGAGCGACCTTGGGCATGAAGCTTGCGGCATTGACGACACCGCCGTTGGAGATGGTGGGCGGGGCGGTGACTTCGATGGTGAACTGGCCGACATAGTCGAGGATCTTGTCGGCGCGGACTTCGTGGGCGTGGACGCGGTCCTTTTTGAAGATGTTGGGGTCGGAGAAGTTGAAGCCGACGACCTTCACTTCGGTTTGGCCGGATTTGTAGATGAGGGTCTTGGGATTGGGCACGCCGTGGCCGGCGAGATTTTCGACATTGGCGCCGGGGTTGACCGACATGGGCGGAAAGAAGAGCGGCGAGGTCACGTTGAGCGGGGCATACGCGGAAACTTGAGGCGAATTGGACTTATCGAAGTAGAAATTTATTGTGTAGTAAGTCCAATCGTAGGAGTTCAGCTTTTCGGTATAGATGGTGTAGGTGTGGGTGCCCGCGGAAAGAGTGAGATCAATGTTAGCGTCAGCGGCTTTGGGCCCGTTGAAAATTTCCCCGTCGAGGTCTTCGCCTTTCACGAGAAAGATGGTGGGCTGGCCGCCTTGCTGAGTCGTCTTGAAGCGATGCGCGCCGACGCCCTGGATCTTGCCGTCCACGTCAGTGGAGGTGATTTGCAGAGCGGTGAGCTTCACCGCGGCATAGGAGGGCGTGAGTGCGAAAGCGCAGAGCGCGAGTGCCAAGCTTGAGATTCGATTGAGTTTCATAGGTGTCCACTCGAACACGCGCACTGAAAATCCAAATTGGGTCAGCGAAGTGGATGTTCGTTATGGGGTGGCGCGGGGCCGAGAGGGGGTGGTGTTGATGGGACGAAGATGAGGCCGTGGTGGATGGGGAGGAAGTCGAGGATGCGTTCGAGGCGGAAGCCGGCGGGTTCGATTTCGGAGCGGAGATCGTCGAGGGACAACTTATGAAGTTGCGAGATGGGAACGCCTCGTGCTTCCTGCGCGTACTCGATGACGACGAGGCGGCCGTTGGGGCGGAGGGCGCGGTGGAGGGCGGCGAGCATGGCGGGCGGATCGGCGAATTCGTGATAAGAGTTCGCCACGAAGATGAGATCAAATGTTCCGGCGGGGAGGCGGGGGTCGTTGGGGAGGCCGAGGGTGAGTTCGATGTTGGGTGTGTTGCGGCGTTTTGCTTCGGCGGCGGTTTGATTGAGCATGGATTGTTGTACGTCGACGGCGACGACTTTGCCCGATGGCGCGACGCGGCGGGCGAGACGCCAGGTGTAGTAGCCGAGGCCGGAGCCGATGTCGGCGACGGTCATGCCGCTGGTGAGCGCGAGGGCGTCAAGGAGAGTTTCGGGGCGTTCGTCGGCATCGCGACTGGCGCGTGTAAGCCAGCCAAGGTTTTCGGCGACGCGGGCGATTTCGCGGGTGCGCGTGGCAGGCGGCGGGGGTGTGCCTCGGAGAGTGGCGAGGTAGGCGAGGAGGTCATTGAGTTCGGCGGGCGAGAGCGTTGCGGAGTAAGTGGGCATGAGGGAGCGCTCTTCGCGATGCCATTCGCGGAGGGTGGATTTGAGGAAGGAGCGCGGGGCGCCGGTGCGGTCGCGGAGTTGGAGGGAGAGATCGTCTTCGTTGAGCGTGATGCCTTCGATGGTTTGGCCTTGGCGCGTGGTGAGGACGAGGGTGAGGTAATCGTCGTGGATTTCGGCGTTGGGGTTTGTGAGGGCGAGACGGAGAGAAGCGGGCGTGCGGGTGACGGCGACCATGGTGAGGTCGGGGCCGAGGCTTCCTCCCTTACGGTTGATGGAATGGCAGGTGAGGCAACGGCCTTTGCCTTCGAAGAGGGCCTGGCCTTCACGCTCGGCGGGCAGGAGGAGAAGAGGCGTGCAGAGGGCGAGCAGGAGCGGGCGCATTCGGCAAGGCCGCGGACGGATGAGGCGCATCAGTCGAGACCGAATGTGATGAGGACGTCGCCGACGGGGAGCGAGACGAGTTGCTTGCCGTTGGCAAGGTAGCTGATGGGGGCGGAGTAGACGCGGTCGTTGCCCATGAAGTGCCAAAGGCGTTGGCCCGTGCGGGCGTCGAGGGCGAAGACGACGCCTTCGAGCGTGCCGCCGAAGACAAGGCCGCCGGCGGTTGCCATGACGCCGCCCCAGGGAGGCGAGATGACTTTGTGCTGCCATTTTTCATCGCCGGTGAGTGGATCGAGGGCGGCGACTTTGCCCCAGCTTTCTTCGGGGGCGAAGCGCGGCATACGGCGGCGGACGGTAGGGCCGGCGCGATTGAAGTCGGCTCCGTCGGCGGCGGTGGTGGGATGGCGCACGTTGTTCTTGGTGAAGATGCGGCGCTCTTCGCGGGCGAAGACGTAGAGGAGTTTGGTGAGCGGGCTGTAGCTGGGCGACATCCAATTGGCCGCGCCGTCGACGCCGGGGAAGACCTTGTCGTTTCCTTCTTCGGTGGGTTCGTTGCCGGGGATGATTTCGGGGCGGCCTTTGTCGTCGAAGCCCTTGACCCAGGTTTGGCGGACGAAGGCCTTGGCCTTGAGAAATTCACCGGTGGCGCGATCGAGGAGGTAGTAGAAGCCGTTGCGATTGGGCCAGGCCATGAGCTTGCGCGGCCTTCCCGCGTAGGTGGCATTGAAGAGCACGGGGATTTGCGTGGCGTCCCAATCGTGGAGGTCGTGGGGGGTGAATTGATAGAACCACTGGAGCTTTCCGGTATCGGGGTTGAGGGCGATGACGGAGCAGGAGTAGAGGTTGTCGCCTTTGCGGAAATCGCCGTTGTAGTCCGGCCAGGGGTTGCTGGTGCCCCAGTAGACGAGGTTCAATTCAGGGTCATAAGATCCGTTATTCCAGGTTGAGGCACCGCCGGTTTTCCAGGAGTCACCGGCCCACGTGCCGAAGTTTGGTTCGCCGGGTTGGGGGATGGTGTTGAAGCGCCAGGCATGCTTGCCGGTTTCGGCGTCGTAGGCGTCGAGGAAGCCAGAGACGCCGTGTTCGCCGCCCGCCATGCCGACGATGACCTTGTCTTTGACGACCAGCGGCGCGCCCGACGCGGCATAACCACCGGCGGCGGTGTAGTCGTACATTTTGGTCTTCCACAACTCGCGGCCGGACTTGGCGTCGACGGCGACGACGTGCATGTCGAGCGTGTTCATGAAGAGCTTATTGCCGAGAATGGAGAGGCCGCGGTTTACTTTGCCGCAGCAGTTAAAGGTTCGCGAGGGGTTGCGGTAGGTGTAAGTCCAGAGGACGCGGCCGGTGGTGGCATCGAGGGCGTAGATGTCGTTTTCAGGACGAGTGAGGTACATGACGCCGTCGACGACGAGGGGCGTACTTTCGAACTTCTCTTGCGTGCGGGCCTGGAAGAGCCACTTCACTTTGAGCTGGGCGACGTTGGCGGTGGTGATTTGCGCGAGCGGACTGAAGCGCCAGCTATCGTAGGTGGCCGAGTAGGTGAGCCAGTTGCCGGGTTCGCGAGCGGCATTGCGGATGCGCTCGTAGGTGATGGGGAGGCCCTGGGCGAAGAGCGGGGCGGTGACGAGCGCGAAGGCAGTGATGAATGCGGCGGGTTTCATTGGTTCCCCCGGAGGGTGCTGAGGTAGGCAACGAGGGCGTCGAGTTCGTTGGCG
>CAYUZM010000643.1:0-4265 GCA_964449665.1 uncultured Solibacteraceae bacterium | reverse complement strand
GCGACTCGGTGCGAATCGGCGTCCCGTCGATGCCCAGAAACTGGAGCGTCACCGTGATTGACCGCGTCGGATCCGGGTTGGCAATCGCCATGGCCGTGGCCACGCCCTGCGTATTGTCGAATGGCATGTAGAACTTGTGGTCGTCCAGCGCGCTCAGTGGCACCAGCGCCTCAAAGTCCGGCCGGCCCGTCACGGTCTGCCGGAACGTGGCGTAGCCTCCAATGCGGGTTTGCGCCGAATCGTAGGCGAGCGTCGCCCAGCCCGTGCGTACCGGACCCGAATCGACAAGCTCATACTGGAAGCTAGCCCCAGGCGCCAGCCGCCCCCGCACGGACGTCACCGTAATCAGCTCGCCTAGTGGCGGGTTGCGAAAGGTAACCGGCAGCGGCTGCCCGGTCTCGCTGTAAAAGCGAAGTTCGAAATTCGTGGCAGGCGTGCCAATGTTCACAATGACGATTGTGGTCCGCCACCCACCGCCAACGGCGATGTGAGGGAAGACCTGGTCGGACGGCTGCACCGCCGCCGTAGTGGCACGTCCAATGAAGGGCTGTTGGGCCTGCATGAGGCAGGAAGCGAAGACGAGTAGAGACACAAATCGCACAGACTTTCCTCTTTTCCACCAGGTGTCCATCTCAGGGGTTCGTCGGAGCGTACCCGCTAGGGCGATTGAGAAGAGTATATATCGAATTGAAGGCGAAAGGCGAATAGAGAGGGAACGGCCGGAATCGCGGCGCCGGCGTGGCATCATGGAATGGACTTGAGTACGACTCCTACACCGGGCACACCACCCCAAGGCCCTCCCCCACAAGACAGTTGGCTCTGGCCAAGCCCCAAAACCTACGCCGAAGCCATGCGCATTTCGCGTCGCGGCGTATGGGGCCTGGCCATCATCGGCACGCTCTCAATCTTGGGCGGCGCGCCCCCGCAATCGCTCCTGGTGGGTGTGGCGTTCCTGTTGCTGGCGCTGGGCATCCGGTTGGGACACGCCACCGCGGCGGCCGCGGGGATGCTAGTGGCCGTGTCTCCCATCATTATGCTGCTGCTCAACCGGGGCCCGAATTGGGCCACCTACCTGCTGAGCGGCCTCATCCAGTGCATGCTGATCGCCTACTTCCCCTTCATCAGTTTCCGCGCGCTGCGGATGGCCGAGCAGTTTCGCGACGAAGCCGGCGAGGGGCGGCGGACCTCACTCGTGCCCGGCCTGCTCCTTTGGATTCCGCTCAGCCTCGCCGTGCTCGGGTTCTTCGTCTTCGTCAGCCCCAACCTCTACCTCATGCCGGAAGACGTGCTTGCACGCGGCATTCTGGCAGGCGACCTCGTTCTGCTCGAGCCGACAAACGCCGAAGCGCCCAAAGACGAAGCCGTACGGAAGGCCGCCCTGGTGCAACGCGCGCGCCGCATCGCCTGGTCCTTCGCCGTCACTCCCGAGGAATTAAAGACCGGGCAGTTCCCCGCCTTCAGCATGTACACGCGGGCGCGTTGGAATCGGGTGGGAACGACGCTACGCCAGTAACCGCGCGAACAGCTCGCTATACTGGGCCGCGCTCGCATCCCAACTGAAGTCGCGGCACATCGCCTGGCGCTGCATCTGCCGGAAACGCCCCGGATGTTTCGTGTATACGTCCAGAGCCGCCTGCACCGCGCCCAGCATCTCGGCTCCGGTGTAGCCCCAGAACTTAAATCCCGTCTCGCCGTCCACAGTATCTTCCAAGCCGCCCGTGGCGCGCACGATGGGCAGCGTGCCATAGCGCAGCGAATAGATCTGGTTCAGTCCGCAAGGCTCATAGCGGCTGGGCATAAGAAAGAAATCGGCGCCCGCTTCGATCTTGTGCGCCAGTGCATTCGAATACTGTACCCGCACGGCAAGTTGCCCCGGATGCGCCGCCGCCAGCGATTGGAAGAGGTCTTCGTACTCGCGCTCGCCCGTGCCGAGCACCACAAACTGCGCGCCTGTCGCCATCAACGGCCCGGCGACCTGCGCAATCAGGTCGAAGCCTTTCTGCTTGGCAAACCTCGAGACGATGCCGATGAGCGGCCGCGCCGGCTCCGCCGTCGGCAGCCCGAACTCACGCAACACGTCCACCTTGCAGGCGCGCTTGCCCTCAAGCAATTCGTCTGAGTAATGCTGTGCTACATAGCGGTCGGTCTCCGGATTCCACTCCGCGTAGTCGACGCCGTTCAGAATCCCGCTCAGGCAGTTGGCGCGCGCGCTGAGCAAACCTTCCAGCCCCTCGCCAAACTGCGGCGTCTGTATCTCTCGCGCGTAGGTGGGGCTCACCGTCGTAATCCAGTCGGCGTAAACAAGCGCGCCCTTCAGCAGGTTGATGTCGCCGAAAAACTCCATCAGGTCGGGACGCATGTGCGCCGGCGTGAGCCCGATATCGGGAAGCAAATGCGCGCCGAATCGCCCCTGATACCCAAGATTGTGAATCGTCGTCACCACCTTCACGCCGAAGAACGTCGGGTCATGGGCATAAAAATGGCGCAGATAGGGCGCCACCAGCGCCGCCTGCCAGTCGTGAATGTTGATGATGTCCGGACGGAACACCTGTCGCGCCAGGGCGATGGCGGCGTGCGAGAGAAGGCTGAAGCGGATGTGGTTGTCGCCGAAGTCGATGCCGTGGCTTCCATAGATGCCGTCGCGGTCAAACAGCGCCGGGCAGTCGACGAAGTAGTAAGGCACGCCTTTCATCTGCTTCACCCAAAGGTCGGCGTGAAACACCATCCAGCCGGGGTGAAGCGCAACGTGGGTGGCGACGCGCGCCGCGTCGTCCAGCGGAATCGAGCGATAGCGCGGCAGTATGACGGCCACATCTTCGCCACGCGCTCGCAGCGCTTGCGGAAGCGCACCCAGCACGTCGCCCAGGCCTCCCGTTTTGGCAAAAGGAACGGCTTCACTGGAGACCATCAGGATGCGCGGCATGCCCACTCAGTCTGCATGATAGAGTCACCCTCATGCAACGGCGTGAATTCCTTGGTGCCATGAGCGCGGCGGCGGTCCCCGCGGCCGGAACAACCCGGCCCAACGTTCTTGTCTTGATGCCCGACCAGTGGCGCGGCCAGGATCTCGGTTCCATGGGCAACGAACAGGTGCGCACGCCCGTGCTCGACCGCCTGGCCCGCGAAGGCACGCAGTTCTCCAACGCCGTGGCCAACTGCCCCGTATGCACGCCCGCCCGCGCCTGCCTGCTCACCGGCCGCTATCCGCATCAGGTCAAGATGGCGGTGAACGACGTGCCGCTCGCCGTCAAGGAACTCTCCGTCGCCGAGTTGCTGCAGCGCGCCGGCTACTTCACCGGCTTCATCGGCAAATGGCACCTCCATGGCGGACTGCGCGATCCGGGCTTCGTCCCGCCCGGCGAGTGGCGGCAAGGATTCGATTTCTGGGCCGCCAATATCTGCAATCACAACTACCTCAAGACCTGGTATTTCCGCGACGATTCGACGCCCATCCCCATTCCCGGCTATGAAGTGTTCACCTGGACCGACCTCGCCATCGAGTTCCTCGGAAAGGCCAAAGAAAGGCAGCAGCCCTTCTTCCTGAACGTCTGGTACGGTCCGCCGCACGATCCCTATATCGTGCCCAAAGGCTACGAGGGTATGTACGACCCGGCGAAGATCAAGCTGCGTCCGAATTGGAAATCGGGAGCCAAACGGGGCGGCGAGGCCAAGGACATCGCCGGCTACTATTCGGCCATCGCCTGTCTCGACGATGAAATCGGCCGCCTGCTCGGCAAACTCGAGTCGATGGGATTGTCGGACAATACGGTCGTCTATTTCCTGCGCGACCACGGCGACATGCTGGGCAGCCAGCAAACATTCCTCAAGCGCAAGCCCTGGGAAGAATCGGCCGTCGTGCCCAGCATCTTTCGCTGGCCCAGCAAGATCAAGGCCGGCCGCCGAAGCAATGCCCTGCTCTCCCACATCGACGTCGTGCCCACGCTCCTGGGCCTGTGCGGCGTGAAGCCCCTGGAGTCGATGCCCGGCACGGATCTGTCCGCCTACCTCACCGGCGCCTCGGACAAAGCGCCGGAGGAGGCCCACATGATGATCTACACCTCCACCGAGATGAACGAACACGGCCCCTGGCGCGGCATTCGCGGGCGCAAATGGAAGTATGCGCGGCATGAGGGCAAACCGTGGGTGCTGTACGACCTGGAGAAGGAACCGTTCGAGTTGCACAACCTCGCCGAAAGGCGCCCCCACCGGCCCTTGATGAGCGGAATGGACGGGCAGATCGCCCGCACACATGGCGCCCATGGCTC
>CAYUZM010000642.1:0-4273 GCA_964449665.1 uncultured Solibacteraceae bacterium | reverse complement strand
TTCCGTCAGGCGACCGCCATCAAATGCCTCGGCCGACTTGCCGTCGAACAACACGAGGGCCCCTTGCGGCGGCTCGGCCCCCAGCGTCGGACTTTTCCGCTCCACGCGCCGCAGACTGCCGAATTGGGCGCCCAACACGAGCAACTGCCCTCGAACGAGCTTCGCCGTGCCATGATCACTGGTGAATTCGACCTCGTCTCCGCCACGGCATTCACATCCCGGATACTCAATACCACGACTTATGTGAACGAATCTGTCATGTTCACCAACGAGCCTTCGCCCATCGGTCTACCCAGCGTGCACGGAACTTACTTGATGGCAGATAACCAGGTCGCCTACACCAGGTTGCGGTTCCCCTCGGTCACCATCACGGAGCCCGGCCCTTCCGGCACAAGCGTCTACCGCTTCACGAATCTCCGCGTCAGCATTCCCAGCACCCCATCGCCGCAGACCCCCATCGGCGTCATCATCAGTTTCAGCAATCAATCGTTGCCGCCCAATCCGAACCCGTCCCTCACGCTCGCCATCGCTCAGCACGCCCTCGACGGCCCATCCCTTCGCACGGCCAACGGCCTCTCCCCCCTCGCCGCGCCCGTCCAACTCTCCCGTTGTCTTCCAAACAACCTTTCTCTGGCAAATGCACCTGCCACCGCGAATTACACGGAGGGCCGCACGCTCACCCTGCGCATCGCCGAAGCGTTCCCCACCGTCCTCCGCAGGCGCGGCGAGAGTACCCACGTCAACGCCAACACCTTCCCCGCCATCACGCAGCACACCGCGCTGGGAGTGCCCTATCAGAACGAATCTCTGCTCTGGCGCACCGATGCCAACTGGCTCCTCAGCCCTAGCAACATCCCCGCGGGCCAGGCCAATACCGGAACACGCCTATTCGTGAAACTCACCTCGATTCCCGCCGGCATGCGCATCTTCGGTGCCTCCAACGATCAAGGCGCTCCGAACAACCCGGCTCTCAAACGCCTCCGTGCGGTCAACATGCATGGCTCTCTTGGAACAGCCGGGCCCACCGCCGTCACGGCACTCGCCAACACAACCATCGAAGGCGGGCTTGTCGAGTCCCAGTCCTACGCCGGCGCGCGCTGGCTGCTTTATGAAGTCCTGCCCTCCATCGACACCACCTCTTTTGAATCAGTCGACCTCCCCATCGTCGTTGCGCACAAAGGTGGCAGCGCCGTCGGTACCGGTACGTTGAAGATACAAGCCGGACTTGGCCCCCTCTCCACCGCCGCGCTTCCGGATGCCACATCCACCATCCCGCGCTTCCAGGACCTCTCCGTCGCCCAATCCGCCGTAACCATCACGCCCTGCGTTTGCACGTACCCGGCGACCGTGATGGCCGCGAAGTCTTGGCCCACCGCGACTACCGTGCAGTTCACTTTCTCGTTCACGAATAACTCGGCCTCGGCCATGAATAACATCGAGCTCCAGAACATCCGCGGCCTTCCGGTCTCCACCGGCATCACCGCCATCACCTCGTCGCCCTTGGTCATCGGCACGCTCGCTCCCGGGCAAACCGTCAACGCCACCATTCAGTTGTCCGTTCCACCCGCAAGCCGCAATCTTTCCAAAACGCTCGCCTACACGCTGTCCCTCAACAGCGGAGCCTGCAACCTGATCACCCAATGGGGATTCTGATTCCCTCCAACCCGCCATCAATACCATCGGGCGGCCAGCGATCTTCCACTCGCTGAGCCGCCCAACTTCCCCTGTCCTATCCGCGTGAATCGGCGTCCATCGGCGGCCCAAAAGTTTGCCGCTCCCAAACCCGCCCAAACGCCGCCAGATCTGCCACCCATGCCCGCCGCGACTCAGCCGGCGCCCGGGCGCCACGCCGCTCGCTCCCACCCGCCACACTGCGCGCAACCCGCCGCTCTCCGGGAATAAACTTGACGAATTCTGTATTTCTGCTATTGTGGAAATACAGAACCAGATGCCGCCCCCCAAACCCACCTACAACGAACAAACCGTCCGCTACGCCGACATGTTCGCCGCCCTCGGCGCCGAACCCCGCCTGCGCATCGTACGGCTCCTGCTCTCGGCTCACCCCGATGGCATGGTCGTCGGCGAACTCCAAACCGAGCTCGACATCGCCGGTTCCACGCTCTCACATCACCTCGACAAACTGAAAAACGAAGGCCTCGTCGGCGTCACGCGCGAAAGCAACTTCCTGCGCTACCGGGCCAACACCGATTCCCTGCGCGAGCTGCTTACGTTCCTTTATGCCGAATGCTGCACGCGCAACAAAGCCGTCGAAGCGGGCGAAATCGTCCGCATCGGCGCCAAATAGAAGGACACCACCATGACCACCAACGTAAAAGAAGTCGTCCAGGAGCGCTACGGAAAGGCCGCCCTGCAAGTGCTCGAACAATCCAAGCCCACCGGCTGCTGCGGCAGCGGTGCCGCACACCCCCTCGGCGCGCACGATCCCATCACCGCCAACCTCTATGACGCCACGCAGGCCGGCCAGATCCCCGAAGCCGCCATGCTCGCCTCGCTCGGCTGCGGCAACCCCACCGCGCTCGCCGAACTTCACGCGGGCGAAGTCGTCCTCGACCTCGGCTCCGGCGGCGGCATCGACGTCCTGCTCTCCGCCAAACGCGTCGGTCCCACCGGTAAAGCCTACGGCCTCGACATGACCGATCCCATGCTCGCCCTCGCCAACGAAAACAAAGCCAAGTCCGGACTTACCAACGTCGAGTTCCTCAAGGGCGAAATCGAACACATCCCGCTCCCCAACAACACCGTCGACGTCATCATCTCCAACTGCGTCATCAATCTCTCCGCCGACAAAGACAAGGTTCTCCGTGAGGCGTTCCGCGTGCTCAAACCCGGTGGCCGCTTCGCGGTCTCCGATGTCGTCACCCGCGGCGAGATCCCCGCCACCGTCCGCCGCAGCGTCGAACTCTGGGTCGGCTGCATCGCCGGGGCGCTCGATGAAAACGACTACCTCGCCAAACTCAACGCCGCTGGCTTCACGGATGCCTCCATCGAACCCACCCGCGTCTACAAAGTGGAAGACGCCCGCTCGTTCCTCACCGAACAAGGCATCGATGTCGAAGCCATGGCCGCCGAAGTGGACGAGAAGTTCTACAGCGGCTTCATCCGCGCCCGCAAGCCCACAGCCTAAGCACTTTACACAACCATGCCGCGCGTCCTCGTCCTCTGCACCGGCAACTCCGCCCGCAGCCAGATGGCCGAAGGTCTCCTCCGCCATCTGGCCGCCGGCCGCGCCGAAGTCCACAGCGCCGGAACCAAGCCCGGCACGGTCCGCCCGGAAGCCATCGCGACCATGAGCGAGCTCGGCATCGACATCTCCTCGCACCGCTCCAAACACGTCGACGAGTTCGCCGGCCGGCACTTCGACACCGTAATCACCGTCTGCGATAACGCCCGCGAAGCCTGCCCCATCTTTCCCGCCGGCACCCAAATGCTCCACTGGAGCTTCGAAGACCCCGCCGCTGTCGAAGGCGACTACGATGTCCGCCTCGCCGCCTTCCGCCGCATCCGCGATCAGATCCGCGACCGTCTTCTCACGCTCGATACAATACGGGCCTGATGCTCCGCAGATCGTTCCTGCACACCGCCACCCTCGCCGCCGCCGCGCCCCTCGCCCCGCCCGCATCCCCACTTGCGTCCGCGTCGCCACTCGCGCCGCCGCTCCTTACCGCCGCGCCCCAAGCCACCGCCAAACTCGCCCCCGCAACGCGCCCCCCCAACATCGTCTTCTTCCTCTCGGACGACATGGGCTTCGCCGACCTCGCCTGCTTCGGCTCGCGCGAAATCAAGACGCCCCACATCGACCGCCTCGCCCGCCAAGGCATCAAATTCACCAACGCCTACTCCAACGGCGCCGTCTGCACCCCCACCCGCACCGCCTTCCTCACCGGCCGTTACCAGCAGCGCTTCGGCCCCGAACTCGAATGGGCCTTCGGACCCAACAACAACAAAACCGCCGGCCTCAAACCGGCCGACTCCGTCCTCCCCCGTGCCCTCAAACCCCTCGGCTACCGCAGCGCCTGCATCGGCAAATGGCACCTCGGCTGGAGCCCCCAATTCCGCCCGCCCGCGCACGGCTTCGACGAATCCTTCGGCATCCTCCTCGGCAACGCCGACATGTACTCGCACAAATACCACGACGGCTCTGACGACCTCTGGGAAAACGGCGAGCCCGTCCAGCGCTCCGGCTACCTCACCGAAATGATTGCGGACAAAGCAGTCTCTTTTATCGAACGCAACGCCGCCTCGCCCTTCTTCC
>CAYUZM010000641.1:0-4274 GCA_964449665.1 uncultured Solibacteraceae bacterium | reverse complement strand
CAGCAGGCGATGTTGCGTGTAGAAGTACCAGGACGTGCCGGCGAGCGACGCCGCGAACACTGCGCCCATGATAACCAGAATAACAGGCCCGAACATCGGGGCCAGCCAGATCACGATAATGCCGAGAATAATCGCAATGCACAGTTCGGCGCCCCGCGTATAGGCCGGCTGCGACAGAACGGCTTTTGTCAGCGCGCTCTCCAGCACCTGGGCATGAACCTCGACGCCGGGAATCACCGCATCGAGCGGTGTCGTCTTGGTATCGAGCAGGCCGACCGCCGAGGTGCCGATCAGCACCAGATGCCGTGCGATCATGCCGGGCTGTACAGTGCCGTCGAGCACGTCGGCGGCGGAGACATAGATGCCGGGATCGTGCTTGGCGAAATGCACCCAGAGCTGGCCGTTGCTGTCGGTCGGAATTTCGAAGCCCCCGGCGCGGATGCTCTTGATGCCGGCGCTATCGGACTGACGAGGACCGTGTCGGCACCCGAGGCGACGCGCAGCATCTCGAAGCTCAGAGAGGGCATCGTCACGCCCTGGGTCAGCATCAGCATTGGCACGCGGCGCACGATCCCGTCGCGCTCGTTGCGGATCGAGAACAGGCCGCGGCCTGCGGCAGCTTTCTCCAGCACGTCGACATTGCGTAGCAGTCCCGGGAAATCCACCATAAACCGCTGCGGCTCGCCGCCAAGCGTTGCGAGGCCGGTGGTCGGCAACGCCTTGTCGAGCCCCGGAACCTCATAAGGCAGGCCGGACTCGCCGAGCACCCCGCGGGATCGCCGGATGGCGTCGGCGAATACCGGATCGTTACTGGGCGGGGTCTTCAGCCGGGCTCGCAGCTCGTCGTCGAGGCCGGCAAAGCTGTCGGCAGCCAGCGCCGGATTCAGCCGGTCGGGCTCGGGGAACACGACGTCGAAGGCGATGACGACGGCGCCGAGTTGAGTCAGCCGCATGACCAGTTGCGCGAGCAGCGTCCGTGGCCATGGAAACTGGCCGTATTTGGCAATGCTCTTCTCGTCGATATCGACGATGGTGACGGGTTTCGCCGTCTTCACGCGCGGCTGAATCACCTGATAGGTATCGAAGACGCGCAGCCGCAATTCCTCGATCGCGGGCGGGTCGGCGATGCGCAGCACTGCGAGGCCAAGCAGCAAGACAAGACAGAATGCACGTGCGCGACCGAACTGCGACGCCAGCCGTCTCACTTGCTGCATGCGCTTCATGGTTGCTGGATCATTTCTCGCGGAAGGCGCGCATCAACCGTTCATCACCGGCGCTCCAGGCGAGCTTCTCTTGCCAAAGCTTCAAATAGGCCTCTCTGCTGCAACTGATCTTCCCGGCGATACAGACGGCGTGATAGACAAGATTGGCATGCGGGCCGTTCTCGACCACGAACTCCATATGGGGCGAGCCGGCGGTTTCTAACTCGTGCGCGAAGCCGCAAGCGGCAAGTAGGCAAGCGGCAAGTAGGCAAGCGGCAAGTAGCCACGCGGCGGCACGCGTGATCATCGCCCGCTCAGGAGTTTTTGTTCCATCGCCAGGTCCGCGGCCGAGCCCTCGGCATCGCCGATCAACTTGCGGGCCGCCGCGCGATTGCGGTACGCGTTGGCGTAGTTGGCGTCGGCCTTGATGGCGGCCGTGAAGTCCTCAATGGCGGGCAGCGGCTTGCGCATTTTCATGTAGACGAATCCGCGGCCGTTCAAGGCGAGTGTGTATCCGGGACGCGCCGCCAGCGCGGCGTTGAAATGCGCGAGCGCAAGTTCGAAATTGCCCGCTTCCGCGGCGGCGCGCGCGCGTGCATTGTGAACTTCAGGCCGCAGCGCGGGCATGGTTGCCGGCACCGGTGCGTAAACCGTACGGGATGTAACGACCGGCGGCGGCACTGGCGCGGGTGGGGGAGTGGTATTGGCGGGCTCTTGAGCGGGCGCGGGCGGCGCCACCGCAGGCGCGGATGCGGTCTGCGCCGGTACAGGCTTGGGCGCAGGCAGCAGTCCCGCTGCTTCCGCGCGTGGCACGGGCGTGGCTGACGGCGGCGGCGCGGCCTCCACTTTCGCCGGAAGCTCGGCGAGGTTCTGTGCCGTCAACGCGGACTCAGAGGCGGAAATCAACTTCGGCGTCTCCGGCGGCGGCGCCTTGCTTTGCTCCAGGCGGAACTTCGCCAACTGCAGCAGGCTGCTGGTTTCCGGATCGGCGGGATCGAGCTTGGCTGCCTCTCCCAAATCCTTGATTGCCTCTTCGAACCGCTCGAGGAGGAAGTACGCATTGCCGCGGGCCTTCCAGGCAACTGTGAAGTTCGGATTCAGTTCAATCGCTTTTGTGCGGTCGGCAAGACCTTGTTCATGCTGGCCGAGAGAGTGATGCGAACCGCCCCTGGCAAGGTATGCTTCCGCGAGGGCCGGCTGCAATTGAACGGCACGGTCGCGATCGTCAAAGGCGCGCGCGGAATCGCCAAGGCCTACGTAGCTTTCCGAACGGGCGAGAAAAAGCTTAGCGTTATTGGGTTCGTGTTGAATGGCCGCGGTGAAGTCGGCAACGGCTTCGGCATGTTGACCCCTTCGGGCCTGCGCGGCGGCCCGAAGGGCAAGCGCTTCGGCGTTCTTGGGGTCGCGCTGCAGCACCTTATCGAGATCGGATACGGCGCGATCGAAGCGGCCCGCGTTGCCGAACGCCTTGGCCCGCTTGAGATAGCTCGCCGCGTCGTCGGGAAGAAACTGAATCACGCGGTCGAGATCGTCAATGGCATCCTGGTCCCGCTCCATGGCGAGATAGAGGTCGGCACGCTGGCGATAGGTTTCGGGATCGTCGAGTCGAAGCTTGATCGCGGCCGCGTAGTCGGCAAGCGCCTTTTCGTTCTGTTTCTGGGCGCGCCAGGCGTTCGCGCGGCCCGTATAGACTCCGGCATGTTCGAGCTTGAGTTCGAGGCAGCGGGTGAAGTCCATCGCGGCTTGCTGCGCATTGCCAAGGGCAAGGTTCGTTTCCGCGCGAAGCCGCCAGGCTTGGGCGTCGTCCGGATTGATCTGAAGCGCCTGGTTCAGATCGGCCAGGGCAAGGTTGCGGTCGCCAACGGCGATGCGGTTGGCGGCACGGTCGCGCAGGGAGTCCGACGACGGCTTTCCCTTCCTGTCCTGGGCCGGCAATAGCAGCGGACCCAGGGCAAGAAGGATGAATACTACGCGTAGGGGCACTACACGTATTTTAGATAAACAACGGCGCGGCAACCAGAGTGATCGTGCTGAGCAGTTTGATCAGCACGTGGAGCGACGGTCCGGCCGTGTCCTTGAACGGGTCGCCGACCGTGTCTCCAACCACGCTGGCCTTGTGCGCGTCGGATCCCTTTCCGCCATAGGCTCCGGTTTCGATGTACTTCTTGGCGTTGTCCCAAGCGCCGCCGCCATTGTTCATGAGCAGGGCGAGCAGAATGCCCGCAATCGTGCCGACCATGAGAAGCGCGGCCACCGAAACAGCGCCGACCGGGTATTGATCACTGGGCCGGGCAAAGAAGCGGAAAGCAACGCCGACAAGCACCGGCACGGCGATGGGCAGAATGCCGGGCAGCACCATCGCTTTCAGTGCGCTCTTGGCAACGATGTCGACGCAGGTGGCATAGTCGGGGTCGGAGGTGCCCTTCATGATGCCGGGATTCTCACGGAACTGCCGGCGAACCTCTTCGATCACGGTTTGTGCGGCGCTGCCGACCGCGCGGATGGCGAGCGAGCTGAACAGGAAGACAAGCATCGCGCCGATGAGCGCGCCGGTGAAGACCGGAACGTGGCCGATGTCGATCGGGAAAGGCGAATCGGGCGCGCGGCCCAGCAGGATCTTCACTTCATCGATGTAGGCCGAGAACAGCAGGAACGCAGCCAGCGCGGCCGAGCCGATTGCATAACCTTTTGTCAGCGCCTTGGTGGTGTTTCCAACCGAGTCGAGACGGTCCGTGCGTTTGCGTACCTCTTCCGGCTGCTTCGACATTTCGACGATGCCGCCGGCATTGTCGGTAATGGGGCCGAACGTGTCCATGGCGAGAATGTAGGCGCAGGTGGCCAGCATGCCCATGGTCGCAATGGCGGTGCCGTAAAGTCCGGCGGCCTGTTCGCCCACGTTCAGTCCGGCATTAATGCCCAGATAGTAGCTGCCGAGAATCGCGGCTGAGATGACCAGCACGGGAAGCGCGGTGCACTCGAGACCTACCGCGAAGCCCGTGATAATCGTCGTCGCGGGCCCTGTCGTGCAGCTCTTGGCGATGTCCTGGACGGGCCTGTACTTGTACTCCGTGT
>CAYUZM010000640.1:0-4285 GCA_964449665.1 uncultured Solibacteraceae bacterium | reverse complement strand
AGCACGATAGTTCGGGTCGCCTGCATTGGTCACGAATGCACTCCGGTAGAGGTCTTTTTGTTTTTCCGTTAACTGTTCAAAGCTTTCTTTATTCCATTTAGCCAGCTCAGCTACTGCATTATCCAGCACTTCCTGCTTCTTAATGATATCGGCTTTTATCTTCTTTGCAGCGGCATCAGTGGAGGGAGTCGCTTCCTGTAATTTGTTGAAGCGCGAATAGCTCGACTTTTCAAATTCTTTGATGGCCGCGTAGACACGCCGTTCGTTCTCGGGAAGCGGACGCACCTGGCCGTCGCCATCGTGAATAATGCCAACCGTCGACGTAAATCCTAACTCTACGGCGCGTCTGGATACTGTGAGGGCATCGTCTGGGTTATGGATGCCCCCACCGACCACGGAATTGATATTCACGTGGAAGTCGGCGTGCTCGGCGAGCATTTGCAGCTTCTTGTCCAGCACCTTCAGGCTCTTCTTCGACACCGCGTCGGGCATCACGTTGTCGATCGAAATCTGCATATGGTCCAACCCGGCGCGATTCAACGCGCGGATGCGGTCGGGCACGAGAAGGTAGCCATTGGTGATCATCCCAGCCAGTGCGCCCACCTTGCGGATGCGGGCAATGATCAGGTCAAGCTCCGGGTGAAGCAACGGCTCGCCGCCGCTGATCGTGACAATCGTCGTGCCTAGCCGGCCCAGATGATCGACCCGCCGCAGCATGGTGTCGGTCGGCACCGGCTTCGAAACGTCATCGAATTCATTGCAGTAGGTGCACGAGAGGTTACAGCGGCGAATCGGAATGATGTGCGCCAGGATGGGGTGGTCCGTCGAGGTCAACCCCTTGGCGATCATCTTCAATTCGCGTGCTCGACGCGAAGCGGCGTTCCATCGACGACGCATGGTGGAGCTGTGCATAAGTGCCGAAGCTCTCATTAGATCATGCGTTTGGCGGGCCAACCAGCGTCACCGGGCGGTTGGTGAATATTGCGGGGCGAACGGCGCATTGCGGGTGGCGAAATGCCCGCTTGCCGCTTCGCCTTTTATTTGCGACGCGTCTTGCGATACGATATGCCCATATCGGAGGACTGATCCTAAATTGGGAGTGAATACCAAACCGCTCCTTCAGTACGGTTCGTTCGGACCCGCGGTGCGGGAACTGCAGTCGGGCCTCAACACTCTTCCGACTACCCTCGGCCCGCTTACCGAAGACGGCTCGTTCGGATCCAAGACCCGCCAGCGTGTCATGGAATTTCAGGGACAGAACCGCCTCGCACAGGATGGCGTCGTCGGCCCCTTCACGTGGGAAAAGTTGCTCGATCTCATCAATCAGGCCGGCCCCGGCATTGTCGAAGCGATCATCCCACCTCTAGACGAACTGGCGGCCCGTGAAACGATTGCCGCCGTGGCCAACGACAACCTCCGAACGTTCGGCGGATTCAACCCCGCCACGGACATGGGCAGTATCAAGATTGCCGGCTCGCTCTGCGCGAACCAAATGACGCGCGCCCGCCAGGGCGGTCTCCAACTGGCCGCGATTTTCACCGCGGCCGGCGTGGCGTCCGCCGCAAAGTGCCCCACCATCTCCAAACAGGCCGAACAGATGTACCAGCGCCCGCACTCGCCCGAAGAGCGCAACACGATCGATATTCCGTCCTGGTGCGGAATCTTCGCGCTCTACTGCTGCAAAATGGCCGGACTCACCCTCTCGCCGTGGCCTCTCAAATGGAGCATTGGAAAGATCAAACCAAACGATGAATTCCGCTTGCTCAAGCCCGGCGAGGCTCCGATGAAGGGCGACCTGGGCATCAAGATGATGGTCGGCGGAAAAATGCTGAATCACCATTTCGTCATCGTCGACGCTCCAGGCACCGCTGTTTCGACCGTCGACGGCAACGCCGGATTGTTTCAAGAGATCAAGTCAAACAGCTACACCTCAACGGCAATCTATGCCTCGAATGGCGGATTCCTACGGCCCATTTGGGAGCGCGTGTTGCCTGCGAAGTGAGGTGACCGGATGACGGGAGCGGCGCAATCGCATCCGCCTGAGGCCGCCTAGCGCACTTTCGCCGTATCGAGATCGAACTGCATGAGGGTCGCCGACTTCCCCTCGGCGGGTGCATTGCGGGCGTACTCCGCGGCCTTGTAGTTAAACGTGAAGCTCGCCATCGAACTTCCGCCCCCGCCGATGCTGACAGACGAAATAATCGCACTGCTCACCTTGATTTGAAAATAGGGCGGATCTTCGCTCGACTTGGCGAAGTCGAGCGTCACCAGCGTGAACTCGGTCCCCTGTGCGCTCGCCGTGAAGATATCGCTCGCCGCTTCTTGCACCGACGTTGTGCAGACGATCTCAGACAACGGGCGATTCTCCCGGCCCCCGACCGAGCTGCCGCCGAAACCCGAGACGGTCGGGCGTATCGAGCTGAACTGGGCCGACTCCAGCGTCAGTCAATCCTTGTGAAGGCCCTTCTTCACGTCGCCCCTGATCTTCGTCTTTCCGGCTTCGAACTTAATAAATACGCCCATCGCCAGCGCCCCTCCAAAAGGCGCCTACGGTTTCTTCTGCTCCTCCGGCTTTTTCTCGCCTTCACCCGTAACCGGGTCGCCGAAGGTGATCTTGATGTCGGAGCCGAACTGTTTATAGTCCTCGTACTTCACCGTCATTCGAATGCGCACCGGACCCGATTCGAAGTTCAGCGTGTCATTGGCGATGGTGTAGGTCGGGAACCAGAACTTGCCGTCGATCTGCTCGCGGTAGGTTTCGAATTTCGGAAACTGGTTGTCGAAGCCCTTTTTCTTTACGCCCACGCCGCGCCCGTAACTCTTCACAATTTGTAGGTCTTTGTCGTCCACCCACACGATGCCCGCAAAGTAACGCTGGCCCACGTCCATCTTCTTGGGCCGCACGGCGAAGGCGAAGCAGGGAATCTCGTCGAGCTTCTCGTGCCCGATATACCGCACATGGTATTTGTCGATGTCGTTGATGGTGAGCACGAACGGCTGCACGCTGCGCAAATCCTGCTCGTCTTCGGGCGTAAGTTGAATGCTCTGCAGCGTGGACACCGGCGCCTTCACGACGCGCTCCGTGCGCTTGCCCTCGCTGGTGAAGATAATGTCGCTGACGATGTCGTATCGCTCCGCCGTGCGCCCGCCGGCATCCAGAACGTGTACGCGGGCCGTCTGGCGGTAGGTGTACTTCTCGCGCGCCTTGGCGAAGTTGGCCTCATTGGTGGCAAACCTCGTGATGATCTCCTGAATGCGGGCTTCGCTCAACTCCGGCGCGCCGGCTTCGCGGAAGCCTTGCGGAAGCGCCGGAAGGGCGATCAGAATCAGGCCGGCGAGCATTTGTTTCATCGTCTACCTCTACTTCAAAATCTGTTTGGCGATAGTCAGCCGTTGCATGTTGGACGTCCCCTCATAGATACGTCCGATCTTGGCGTCGCGATAGAGCTTTTCTACAGGGTAATCCTTTGTGAACCCGACGCCACCAAATATTTCCACGGCCTTGCTGGCCACATTCTCGGCAATCTGGCTGGCGAAGTACTTGGCCATCGCCGCCTCGGTCAAAAACGGACGCCCAGCCTCACGCAAACGCGCGGCGTTATATGTCAATAGACGCGCCGCCTCGATCCCGGTTGCCATTTCCGCAAGGTCGAACTGCACGCCCTGGAACTCCGCGATCGGCTTGCCAAACTGCCGGCGCTCTTGCGCGTAGGCGAGCGCGTGGTCGAGCGCCCCCTGGGCCAGGCCCACCATTTGCCCGCCAATGGCAATCCGCCCTTCGTTCAGCGTCTCGATCGCAATCTTGTAACCCTTGCCCAACTCGCCCAGCACGTTGGCCGCGGGCACCACCGCGTCATCAAACAACAACTCGCATGTGGAGGAAGCCCGAATGCCCAACTTGTCCTCTTTGCGCCCCACGTTGAACCCCGCCGTTTCGCGCTCCACCACAAAGCACGTGATGCCCTTGTAGCCTTGCGCTGGATCGGTGTTCGCAAAAACCAGGAACAACCCTGCCTCGGCCGCATTCGTAATCCACAACTTGCGCCCGTTCAGCCGCCAGACGCCACCAGCGGCCACTGCCCGCGTTGTCAACGCAACTGCATCAGACCCCGACCCCGCCTCGCTCAGTGCATAGCTGGCTGCCGCGTCCCGCGCCAGCCGCGGCAGCCAGCGGCGCTTCCGCTCCTCCGTCCTCCGGCGCAGCAGCCCGTTGACCCCCAGCCTGTTTTTCACCTCCACGATCCCCGCCCCCGTCCGAACCCGCACTTCAGGCCGAGGCTGGACA
>CAYUZM010000639.1:0-4287 GCA_964449665.1 uncultured Solibacteraceae bacterium | reverse complement strand
CAAACGCGCCGCCCACCCAGCCGGTGTTCACCAGCCAGCAGCGCGCGTTGTGGTCGCGCATCTTCTTGCCCAGCATCTCGGCGTACACCTGCGCCGGGCGCGGCAAAAACACTTCGCCGAAGCACGCGCTGAAGGTCGCCGAAGGCTCTTTCCCCAACCCGCGCTCGGTGCCCGCCAGCTTGGCCGTGTAGCCGCTCAGGAAGTGATACATCGCCTGCTCGGGCGTCAGCTTGGAGATCGGCGGCAGCACACCAAAGGCATCGGCCGCCAGGAACAGAATGTTCTTCGGATGCCCGCCCACGCTCGGCGTCACGGCGTTGGCGATGAACTCAATGCGATAGGCCGCGCGCGTGTTCTCGGTGAACTCGTCGGAATCGTAGTCGCAGTTGCGCCGGTTCACGTCGAGCTTCACGTTTTCCAGCACCGTGCCGAACCGGATCGCGTTCCAGATCTCCGGCTCGTGTTTCTGGCTGAGGTGGATGCACTTGGCATAGCACCCGCCCTCAAAATTGAACACGCCCTCTTCGGACCAGCCATGCTCGTCGTCGCCAATCAGCCCGCGCGTCGCATCGGCCGAAAGCGTCGTCTTGCCCGTGCCCGAGAGCCCGAAGAACAGCGCGACATCGCCCGCGTCGCCTACGTTCGCCGAACAGTGCATCGGCAGACAGTTGTTCGCCGGCAGCAGGTAGTTGAGAATCGTGAACACGCTCTTCTTCAGCTCACCCGCATACATCGTGCCCGCGATCAGCACCAACTTTTCAGTGAAGTTGATCGCGATCACCGTGCCCGAGTTCGTCCCGTCGGATTCCGGCCGCGCCTGAAACGTCGGCGCGAACATGATGGTGAAATCCGGCACCTGGTCCTGCAGCGCGTCAAAGTCGGTGCGAATCAGCAACTGCCGGCCAAACAGCGAATGCCACGCCGTCTCGGTAATCACGCGCACGCGAATCTGGTGGTTCGGATCGGCCCCGGCCAGGCAGTCCTGCACAAACAGCGTCCGCCCCTGCCAGAAGCTCAACAGCTTGTCATACAGGCCCGCGAACTTCTCCGGGCTCATCGGGTGGTTCACGCTTCCCCATGCCACATTGTGCTCGGTCGCAGCATCGCGCACGATGTACTTGTCCTTCGGCGACCGGCCCGTGAAGTGTCCCGTGCGCACCACCAGCGCGCCCGTGTTCGCCAATTCACCCTCGTGCCGCTGAATGGCCGCTTCCACCAACTTGGCCGTACCCAGGTTCCAGTAGGCGACGTCCCAGTTCCGCAGCCCATGTTCCGTCAATCCATGATTCGACGGCCTCACTCCAACGTTTTGCATCATGTCGTGGTCACACTCGGTCTATGATTTAGATATGAGGGCACCCGAGCTCAGATGGGGCCGGCGCGGCTGGTGGAAAGCACCGGCACGCGTTGCGTTCTGCCTCGTGAGCGCGGCACTCCTAGCCACCGCCCTCGGCAAGGTTATCGAGTTTGAATCCAACGGGTTACGCTATTTGACGCAAACTCGGAATGGCGTAACCATCATGTTCGCACACTTGCCTGGGACAGTGCGGGATTACTCCGTCATTCAAGTGGCCGTTTCCAATGGCAGCAAGCAAACCTGGGTCATGCGGCCGGAGGACTTCGAATTCCGCTCGAAAGACGGCGCCAGCTACCGCGCCACGCCCGCGCGGCAGGTCGTCGAACGCTTCATCTCGCGCGGCGGCCGCGACGACGCCATCAAGCTCGTCGCCACCTACGAAATGGGACTCTACGGCTTCAACCGCATCAAGGCCACCAACGGATATGAGGCGCGCCGCCAGGCCATCATGGCTGAGATGACCTCCACCAAAATCAAAGCCGCCGCCGCCGCATCGGCCATCGTCTTCGTCTCCGTGCGCCTGAAGCCCGGCGAATCCACCGACGGCGCGGTTTTCTATGCAAGCCAGGGCAAGGCGCTGGGCGCGGGCACGGTGCAGGTCGCCGCGGCGGGCACGGTTTTTGAGTTTGAGACCGTGGGCTCGGCGGCGATGGATCCCGTTCACGGACGCTGACGGTACCGGGCCAAAGCCCCGGCCAGCCCAATCGCCACAAGCCAGCAACTGGAGGGTTCCGGAACCGGCTCGACCGCGTCTGCCGCGAGCCACTGCGCCAGGTTCTCCTTGAACGCCTGATTGTTGGGGAAGAACCCGTCGGAAGAATCGTCGATCATCCCGATACTCAAGACGGTAATTACGTTTTGATTCGTGCCCCACAGTGTCACCACGTTCTTGCTGAACAAGCTCGTGCCGCCGGCCGCGATGCCGTCGTCGCCGGCCCGAATGGAAGGAATTCCATCTGTCACGGGGTGCACAACCGCCGTGGTGATCGTCTCTCCGCCTGTGTCCACGCCGCTAAAGCTTCCGCCGAGAATGGATAGGAATGAGTTGTTCCAATCTGTCCATGCATTGTTCTCCCCGAAAATGACGACCCGTTTGCCGGAGGCGACAAACGCCAGCAGGTTCGCTTGTTCGGCGGCGCTCAGCCCGGGGTCGCCTATCTGGCGCGCGGTAATCCAGAGGCGGTCGTAGGCGGAAATATCGCCAATCGGCGAGGCACTGACGGTAACGTTCCCAACGCCAAAAGCGCTATTGAGCGCGTCCGTCATTCCCTCCCAATGAACCAGCCCATAGCCGTAGCTGCCGATATGCGGCGTAACCTGATTGACCAGCAAAGTCGCGCCATGCGCCGCGCCCGCGTGCAGTAAGAGCGCGGCTGCCAGCGCGAGGCCCCGCCGTTGAACGGTAAATTCCACGTATGATCTCCCTCTTGATTGGCGATCGCATTTCACGCATCCATGCGAGTACACGATCGCTTGTTTGCGTCCATCGGCACGGACGCAACGGCTCCACAGCCGGTAAGGGAGGATAGGAACTACAAATAAGGGAAATCCCGGAATGGCTCCGGAACGTTGTGTTGGCAGCGTTACGCTAGATATTCCGCGGACGTTCCATGGCCACTTCTTCGCCCGGCTGCACGCCGCTCGAAACAGCCACTTCGGTCAGGTTCGACGCGCCCACGGTCACCGTCCGGCGCTCCCACTTCGGCCCGTTCTTCACGTACACGACATTCGCGCCCGCCTCGCTCTGCAGCGCCGCGCGCGGAATCTTCGTCACGTTGGCCGCCTTCGAAAGCAGCACGTCCACGCTGCCCGACAGATCGGGAATCAGCCTCGGATCGTAGCCATTGATGGTGATGCGAACAGGAACCGTGCGAATGTAATTGTTCTGCCGGAAACCGCCCGCCGCGATGGCGCTGATGCTGTAGATCTTGCCCGGCAGCGTCAGCCCCGGAAAGGCGTCGATGCTCACGCGCGCTTCCTGCCCGATGCGGAATGACTCGCTCTCGGCCTGGTTGATCGTCGCTTCCACCTGCATCTTCTCGGGCGTCACCACCTTCATGAAGAGCTGCCCGGGGAATACCTGGTCGCCCTGTTGAATCGTCGCCCATTCGCCGCTGCGGAAGATCGGCTGCGAAACCGCCAAACCGTCCATCGGCGCCCGGATCGTAAACCGGTTCACGTCGTTGGCATGCCGGTCGCGATGCCGCACGTGCCGCTCGCGCGTGTACTCGAGAATCTTCAACTCGGCGGCGTAGATGATCTTCTTCTGCTCCACGTCGCGCAACTGCTGGTTATAGGCAGCCTCGGCTTCCTCTTCCGCCAACTTGAGCAACTCCTGGTCAATCACCGTGCGCGTCTCGCCGCCCTTGCGCTCCAGCGCCGCCTTGTCATAGTTCGCCTTGGCCACCCGCAAAGTCTGGTTCAAATTCTCAAAGTCGATCGCCTGCTCGGCCTGCCGCTTGCGGATGTCGGAGTTCGCCTGCTGCACGTCGTCGTTCACGTCTTCCACGTGGTCCTTCAACGACTGCGCGTCGATCTGCGCGATCACCTCTCCCTTTTTCACCCGCAGGCCCGACTTCGCCATGTAGAGCAAAATCATCTCGCGGCCGGACTCCGGTCCCGTCAGCTTTGGCGCAATCACGCTCACCGATTGCAGCGACGAGGTCTGCCCGGTCAGCCGGATCGACGTTTCCAAATCGCCCGTCACGGCCTTCGCCGTGCGAACGATTGACAACACCGATGCGGCCTGCTGCGCGGCGGCCGCCTGGCGCTGCCAGTAGACGAGGCCTCCCGCCATCGCGGCGATCACCACCAGCGCGGCGATCCACTTGCCCTTTCCGCCACCGGCGGGCGGCGCGGGCGTGACGTGGACCGGCGTCGCGGCCGGTGGAGTGGTAACGGGCTGTGGTTTGCCAATTGCGGACATGATT
>CAYUZM010000638.1:3846-4289 GCA_964449665.1 uncultured Solibacteraceae bacterium | reverse complement strand
CATGCGGCTCCTGATGCTCCTCCCACTCATGCGGAGCCACCAGTAGCAACTCCCCCCCTGCCTGCAAAACCCGCCCCAGCTCGCATAACACCCGCTGCGGATCTTTCACATGCTCCAGCGTCACCACATTCAAGCACCCATCAAACTTCCCATCCCCAAACGGCAGCTTCTCCAAGTCCCCCACGCAATCCAACCCCGCATAATTCCAGGCCGCATCGCCAATCCCCAAATCGATCCCCGTATACCGCTGCCGCGTGAACCAATCCCCATACTGCCCCTTCAACATGCCCCCGGCAAATCCTCCCATGCCATCCTGCTCCACCCCCACCCGATACACCCCCACCTCCTCACACAGATACCCTTAATCACGGAGCTGCTCGATAATTTGTGCGCTCAGAGAACATGCGCCGTATACTCTGGGCGAATCACGTCCCGTCCTCACC
>CAYUZM010000638.1:0-3836 GCA_964449665.1 uncultured Solibacteraceae bacterium | reverse complement strand
GCGCGAACCAATGCGCATACTGCCCCTCCCCCGCCCCCGCATCCAACACCCGCGCGCCCGCCCCCAAACGCCCCGCAAACTCCGCCACCGCCCGCTCCATCTCGCTCTCGAAATGAAGGATGTGCCGCCGCAACGGCGCGGGCAACCAACGCGCGGGCGAATCCTGGCTCATCGCACGTTCACGCCTTCTTCCGCGCCTCCACCATCACCGTCGAACCCGCATGGCAAGCCGCTTCCAGCAGCGTGAACGGAACGCTCAACATCACCAGCCCCAAGTACAAAAGGTCCTTCGCCACGCGCTTCCTCGGCGACTCCCCCACCGCCCGTATCCGCCGCGCCATCGGGTCCAGCCCCGGCGCCAGCGACGACGCCAATCCCGCCGGATTGTCCCGCAGCGAAAAATACTTCGTCCGCGTCACTTCAAACCCGCAACGATCGAGCAAAATCTCCAAATCGTGCGCCCGATAGTTGATCAGGTGCCGCGGTATGTCCACGCCATTCCAGTTCTCGCCCAGCAGCAGAAACTGCCAGCAACTCGCATTCGGAACCTGCACCACCAGCCGCCCCCCCGGCTTGATCAAGCGATGCGCCGCTTCCAAATACGACACCGGATCGAACAGATGCTCGATCACATGAAACATCGTTACCGCCGAAAAGCTCTCCGGCGCAAACGGCGTCTGCGTCAACGACCCGCACACCGCCGCCACGCCATTCCGGTTCCACGCCGCGTCCGCCGCCCCCAGCGCGAAGTCCAACCCCACCACCGCGCGCCCCTTCTCCGAAAGCATCTTCAGGAACAACCCGCCGCCACACCCCACATCCAACACCGGCCCATCCACGTCCGCGCGCTCCAACGCCTTCCGCACAAAGTTCACATGGTCGCGCAGCACAAACCGCCGGTACGTCTCTTCCAGATTCGATACCGCGTCCTGCTCCGGAACAAACCAATAATCGTCGGGATAGTAGTGCCGCAACTCCGCGGGCGTCGGCCATGGATACATCCGGATCAACTGGCACGCCTGGCACTCGACCACTTGAAACACGCGATCCGTCGTCCCATACAACCGGTCGCTGCCTTCCAGTAGAATTTGCGCCTGCTCGTGACCGCACGCCGGACACGGGTCCCTCACGAAGTCGTACGCCGGTGCGACGGCTTCCACCACGGCCGGCCGTCGTTCCGCCTCGGCCGCTTCGCCCGCTCCCGCTAGTTCGCCTGCTCGCTCAACGCCTTCAGCGAGATCCGGTTCCGCCACAGCAATTGCGTGATCTCGCGGCTCGAAAGCCTCCGGATCCCCGCCAATCGCCTCCTCTTGACGATCATCCGCGGCAACATCCCCAGCGCCTCCAGGTCCGCGCGCATCAACGCCATTGCCACCCGTAGCTTCCCGCCGAGGCCAGGAAACCGGTTGACCTCCCCCTTCCGGCGCACCGCTGCCATGGCTCCGGCGGCGAGCCTTGCGAGATAGAACACGCCGTTTAGCCACACCAGCCTCCAGGGGAACAGTTTGGCCACCAGCAAAACACGATTTCTTTCAATGAGCTCCAGGCGGCGCAAATTCGCCAGCCCCAATGTGGCGCCACGATGGTGCCGCACCACGGCCTTGGGGACATAGATGCATCCCCACCCGGCTATTCTAGCGCGCAAGCCCAGTTCGGCGTCGTCGGCGTAGGCGAAGAAGTCCTCGTCGAACCCCCCGATCTCCTCGATCATCTCCCGCCTGTATAGACAGGCACACCCGTCCGGCCACAACGCCTCGCCCGCCTCGTCATACTGCCCCACGTCCCGCTCCCCCGTCCCGCGTCCCCGGTTTTGCCCGTCCAGATAAATCAAATGCCCGGCCTTGTCGATGCGCCCCGGGTCCTCCCACACCAGAATCTTCGACGCCGCCATCCCCGCCCTGGGATGCGCCTCCAGCCCCTCACACAATGCGCTCAACCAACCGCTCTCGGCTTCGGCATCATTGTTGAGCAGCGCGATGTAGGGCGTCCGCGCCAGCGCCATCCCCTGATTGTTGGCTTCACAGAATCCGAGGTTACGGCTATTCTCGATCACCTGCAGCCGGAACGCCGCCGAATCCCCAAACTCCCGCTCGGCCATCTCCACGCTCTGGTCTTCCGATCCGTTGTCCACCAGAACCACCTCGAACCGCTCCGCCAGCCCCTCCTGCGCCTCCAACGACAAAAGGCAATTCCGCAGCAGTTCCCGCCGGTTCCAATTGACAACCACAACGGTCACAACGACTTCGGACAATTCGGGGAAATTCTCGCCGGACGGCTCCTGGAGCGGCACTCGCCTCGCATTATACCGTTGAGGTACAATCATGTGGCTATGTCGGGAATCGGCGAGCAACTACGTCAGGCGCGCCTCGCCAATGGGATTGATCTCCAGGAGATCGCCCGCGAAACGCGCATCAGTTCGCGCTACCTCGAAGCTCTCGAACGCGAAGACTTTGAAGTCTTGCCCGGAGCTCTCTTCGCGCGCAATTTCGCGCGCCAATACGCGGCCCTTGTCGGCCTTGACCAATCGCAAATCGAAGCCAATCTCGACCGTGCGTTTCCCAAAGCGCCCGATCCTGTCCTCGAACAGCTCTCTACTCAACAGACCGCCATCCACCTTCAACCACTACGGGACTCATTCAATTTCGACTCTTCCTCGTGGCGCCGCGCCCGGTGGTCGTCTGTTGCCCTTGTCGCCGTACTCGGCGCAAGTTCGGCTATCTACATGGGTTGGCAGGAGCTCTCCGGCATCTTCGCCGAAGCCCGCACCGCCGCCCGCGTACAGCGGCAACAGCAGCCCGCCGCCGAACCCACGCCTACGGTCACCACGCAGCCCGCCGCCACTCAGTCGCTGGCCGTGCCCGCCTCTGACACCGGCTCCGCGTCTTCCCCGGAATCCACCATCACCATCTCGGCCGATGGCATGGCCGTTCAGGTCGTGGCCAGCCAGGCAACATGGGTCTCCATGTCCGCCAATGGCAAACGGGTCTTCTCGGGAATCCTCGAACCTAACGAACGCAAGATCATCTCCGGTGTCGCCAATGCCAAGCTTGTCGTCGGCAACGCCGGAGGCATCGAGATCCTCACCAACGGCAAATCCATCGGCCCCATCGGACCGAACGGACAAGTGCGTGTAGTCATCCTCTCGCCCGACGGCCCGCAAATCCTGCGCAAGGTCAAGACGGGCGACTCCAGCTCCACTACCTCGTCCACCGATTAACCGGCGGCCGCAACCGCCTCCCCCGTGGGACAGGCTTCCCGGCCTGTCCTGACGGGCACCGTCACCTCCAGCACCGCGCCATCCCAAACTGCGGTCACGCCCCCTGCGTCCATCTCAGCCCCCGGCGTCATCCGCCGGAACACGTTCCGCATCTCCAGCCCCACGCCCTCCCCCTGACGCTCGGCCTCCACCACAATCTCCCCATCCTCCGCCCGCACGCGAATCCCACTCGCCGCGAACCCCGGCAGCCTACATCGCAACCGCAACCCGCGCCCCGTCTCCACCACGGCCGAATCCGCTCCGCACATCACCTCTTCCTCGGCCCGCAGCCAGTCTTCATGCTCGTGCCCAGCCTCGCCTCCGCGCTCGCAAAACAGTTCGTAGGCGCGCTCCCGCACCCGGTCGAACAGATCGATCTCTCCGCCCCAATGTTTTCGTTCGTGAACCTGTACCGGTACGTCCACCATGGGGTTGCCTCCTTTCCCCATTTAGGCAGCACGTTGCCCACCACGCGCAACCGCCGTGAATCGCCGATGCCCATCGCACAACCCGCGCCACCTTGGCGCAGCCCCCCCCCCGTTCGCTCCCTCCCCCCCCGGCCCCCCGTCGACACAGCCCC
>CAYUZM010000637.1:0-4289 GCA_964449665.1 uncultured Solibacteraceae bacterium | reverse complement strand
GCAGGGTGAGGCCCGCTTCGGAGGGAGAGACTTCGGCGGGGAGTTTGGAGAGATCGCCGGCCTGCCAATATTGGCCTCCCGTGGCGGGGGCGAGCTTTTCGAGCAGTTCGCGGTTCTGCTGGGTGTGGAAGTTTTCGGCGATGCCGTCCTGGCGTTCGAAGGTGAAGACGTCGCGGCCCACCTCTTCTTCGCCGCGTTTGGCGACGGCCTCGGCGACGTACTGGCCGGGCTTGTCGGCGATCCACTCGCCGGTGTACTGGCCTGGGGTGACGGGATCGGGTTGCAACTCGACGAGGCCTCCGCTGGCGGCGGGCCCGAGGATGCGGACCTCCACTTTGGCGTCGCCCGCGGGCAGGAAGGTGCGGTCGCGGACATCGACATTGAGTTTGAGGCGGGCATCGTCCACCAGCACCTGGCGCGGCGTGGAGGAGATGACGCGGCCGGGCGATTCGCTCACGGCCCAGCGCAGCATCTGACGCCAGAAGACTTCATGGGACATATCTTCGAGGGGTTGTTGCATCTGCCAGCGCCAGGTGTCTCCGGCGACAATGGCGGTGCGCCCGCGGCCATAGTTTTGCACGACGACGAAGGGCGAGCGTTTGCCGGCGACTTCGGCCAGCACGGACGCGCCGGGCTTCGGCGGACCCAGTTCCTGCCACGCGGCCAGGGCGGGCAGCTTTTTCCAGTGGGCGGCATTTTTGGCGGGATCTTCTTCGAGGCGGCATAGCGGACTATCCACGCCCGCGGGCGTGAGCTCCACCTGCAACATGTCGCGATGGAAGGTTCCCTTTCGGTCGGGAAGCGAAACGGGCAACATTTCGGCGAGGGCCGAGCGCGGCCAGCCGCCTTCGCTCAACGCCGTGCGGCCGGCGAGCATGACGAGGCCGCCGCCGCGGCGGTCGACAAACTGTTTAAGCAGCTCCTGCTGCGCCGTGGTGAAGTAGTTCAACTCGACGCTGCCGATGACGATGGCCTGGTAGCCGAACAGCTCGTCGACCGTGGCCGGGAAGCCTTGTTCGAGATCCTTATTGCCGTTTTCGACGCCCTGGATGTAGTTCTTGTTCTGCGTGGTGCGCAGCATGGTGACCAGTTGCAGGGACTTGTCGTCTTCCACCGCGCGGCGGATGAATTTGAACTCCCAGCGCGGCTCGCCTTCGATATAGAGCACGCGGGGGCGCGCGCCGGATACGTTGACCAGGCGGAGGACGGAGTTGTTGAGCGTGTTCTCTTCGCCCTGCATGGGGTCGGCGGAGATGGTGAAGCTGCGGGCTCCGGCGGCTCCGGCGCTGAAGGTGAGCGTTTCGCTTTGCACGCGGGCGTCGCCTTGAATCTCCACTTCTTTGCTGGCGAGCACCTTGCCGCCGTCTTTGACCGTGAGGCGCACTTTACGTCCGGCGGCTCCGAAGCTGGTGAGGTTCACCTGCGTGGAGATGCGCGATTCGGCAAGGGCGCGCGAGGGAACGATGACGTCGGCGATTTCGATATCGAGCGTGGGGCGTTCCTTGCCGATACCGATGGTATGGATGGGGATGCGGCGCGAACGAAGCTCGGCGAGCGAGGCGGCTTCGAGACCGCCGGCATTTTCCGCGCCATCGCTCACGAGCACGATGGCTCCGAGCGGCCGGCCGGCCGACTCTTTGGCGAGTTGTTGCCGCGACGTTCCGATGTGCGTGGACTTGCCGGCCATGGTGAGGCCCTTGAGGTCGTCCACGCGGTCAAGCACATCGCTCATGCGATAGATGCGTGTTTGGAACTTCGACTTGAGTGCGTCGAGGGTGCCCGATTCGAGCGCGGCGCGGGCAGTTTCGGTGCGCGACTTGCCGTTTTCGACCATGGCCATGCTGCGCGAGTCGTCGACGACGACGGCGACGATGTTCTGCTGCGGCTTGAGCGACGTAAGCGTGAGAGCCGGCTGCCAGAGCAGGAGCAGAAGCGCGGCCACCAGCGCCGCCTGCAGGCCCCAGAGAATGGCGCTGCGCCAACCTTTCACCGCGCTTACGGCGTCACTCTGCCGCCGCCACCAGAGCCAGCCGAGCGCGGCGGCTCCGGCCAGGATGCCCAGCGCGAGCAGCCACTGAGGCCAGCGGGCCAGGAAGACCCATTCGCCTTTTGCGTATGCCGAGAGTGGATACCGGAAGAGAAGTTCGAACATCGTGGTGGATTGGTTGGCTCAGGCTCCCGTATGGCTTGCTAGTGCGTCATGGAATAGATGATGTTGTTGATGCCGACGCGGTAGGCGAGCGAGGCGTAGCGCTCGGGGTACTGCGGATGATCGGCCCACTCCCAGGCGTCGCCCAGGTCCATGTTGTGGCAGATGAGGACCATGACGCGGCCTTTGTCGTCGAAGATGCCGCGCCAACGTCCGATGTAGCCGTCGTTTTCGGCGACGCGGCCGGTGAAGAGGAACTGAATGCCGGGGACCTGAAAGCGATCGTCGAGATCGTAGAGCGAGTGAAAGATCTGCTCCTTGTTCTCGAGTTCGACGACGGGGCGGTCGGGGAACACCTTCTGCATGCTCGCCATGAAGACGTCCCATTCGAAGGTGCCGTGAAAGTCGTCGGTCATCATGAAGCCGCCGCGCAGCAGCCAGTCGCGGAGCTTTTTGACGTGGGCATCGGAGAGGCCCCAGCGGCCGACCTCGGTGGCATAGATCCAGGGGTAATTGTAGATGTCGTCGGATTCGAGATCGACCACCTGTTCCACGCTGCGCACGTTGAGGCGCGTGAGGCGGCGGACGCCTTGCACGAACTGGCGGTCGGCTTTGGGGTAATCGGTGGCCCAACTGCCTCCGGCGCGGCCGAAATAGCCGTTGCGCATGGAGGAGTAGCGCAGGCGCGAGAATACGAATTCGGTTTTGTCGTTGCCGTCGGCGGGGAAGGGCGCCGGGTTGTCTTCTTCTTCGAGGAAGGATCGCAATCCACGACCGCGCTGGAAGGCGAACAGGCCGGTCCAGAGGGTCAAGCCCAAGGCGGCCGCCGTCGCGAGTGTGCGAAGTTTCATAGGCCAGCCCTTAACTGTTCCATACCATATCATGCCTGACTCTCATTGGACGTCGCGCGCCGGGCAAAGTTACGATATCGCACCAGGCACGCTACAATCGCCCCATGTTTTGTTGTGGACAACTGAGCGAGATGGCCGATCGGGGCTTCGTGGTCAATTCACCGTTAGGCAAGCTCGCCAACGGGCGGATACTCACCGAGATCGACACCGAATACTTCTTCACTTTTGGTGACGAGCGGCCGAGCTATGTGGGTTTACATTATTGTCCGTTTTGCGGGCGGGCGCTTTCGCGCGAGCTATGGAATAGGGAGAAAAAGAAGTAGGGCGCGCGTGGGCGCTATCCGCGCGGCGCCCGCTGCCCAGGCGCGCGGGGCAGTCGAAGCACCTGACCGAAGCGTGAGAGCGCATTGCCGCCCCGGCAACGAAAGCGAGGGTGGTTCGGGTCTCGTCTGAGCCTCCTGGAATAGAGTGCGGCCCGGATTGCTCCGGGCCGCGAGGTTCCCAACGGAATTTTCTGTTTAGGCTGCGCGCTTCCGGCGCCGGACGAGCGCAAGCGCGGCCAGGCCGGCGGCGCTGAGCGCAAGCGTTGCCGGCTCCGGCACTTCGCCGTCCGGGATGTAGGCAAGACCGTTAATGTAACTCGCGCCGTTCGCGCCAACCAGAGTCGCGGCGCCCGTGGCCGTATCGAGGGTATAGAGGTTTTCCAGGAAACCCGTGTTGAGGTAGAGAATGCCCGCCACGGGATCGAAAGCCAGGCCTGGGGTGCCATCGTCCAGCCCCGTCGCGCCCACGAGAGTCGCGACACCGGTCGTGGTATCGATGGTGTAAAGATTCCCAGAGTCTACGCCGTACAAAACTCCATTCGCATCGTCGTATGCGAGGCCGCGGATGTTCTGTCCCGTTCCACCGATGACCGTAATCGTCAAGCCGTCGGGAGTGACGCTCACAAGATTGTAGTCGTTGTCTAGGTCGACCGAGTAGAGCAGATTGGCGGCGACATTTGCCGCCAGCGCATGCCAGTTCGAGGAGCCGCCCTGGTCGTTCAGTGCCGTGAAGACGCCGGTTGCCGGATTGATCGTGCCGAAACTGAAAGGTCCGCCGTCGATCGTGTCGGTGGCGTAGATGGTCCCGTTCAGGACCTCCAGGCCGGTGAGGCTTGTGAAGCTGCTGCCACTCATGATAACGATCGGAGTTGCCGCTCCGGTAGCCGGATTGATGGAGTAGAGCGTACCGGGGGAGCCATCGCTCAACCCAATCAGCGCCGCCATGCCGGGGATCGAGAAAAGGAT
>CAYUZM010000636.1:0-4290 GCA_964449665.1 uncultured Solibacteraceae bacterium | reverse complement strand
CCGGCCCGCGAGGGCCGCTTTCCGGACCGCACCGTCACCGTGAATCCCGGCGTCGTTCCCTACCTCGCTCTCTACCCGCTGCCCAACAGCCGCGACTACGGCGACGGTACCGGCGCTTTCCTCAGCCAGGTCACCACTTCCTCCAACGAATACTACGGCACCGGAAAAATCGACTACATCCTCTCCGACCGCCTCCGTACCGCCCTCCGCTACACCCACGACGACTCCACCACCTACCGCGGCGAAGTCCTGCAATTCTTCCGCTTCCCGCTCTTATCTCACTACCGCTTCGTCCATAACGAAACCCAGTTCGTCCAGTCCCCCACCACCGTCCACACGACCCGCCTCGGCTTCAGCCGCGTCGCCAACAGTGAAGACGCCGAACAGCCCGATTCCATCCCCGCCAACCTCTCCTTCGTCCCCGGCCAAACCATCGGCATCATCGGCTTCACCACCGGCATCACCAACTTCGGCGGCCCGCCCCGCACCAACGTCGGCACCACCCCGCGCCGCTTCATCATCAACAACTACCAGGTGAACCACGTCGTCTCCACTATCCGCGGCCTCCACTCCCTCCGCTTCGGCGGCGCCCTCGATCGCGTTCAGTTCAACCAGCGCGCCGACAACGCCCTCCGAGGCACCTACAGCTTCGCCTCGCTCGTCGATTTCCTCCAGGCCCGCCCCCGCAACGCCGAACTCATGCTCCCCGGCGCCGACTCCGTCCGCGGCTGGCGCCAGAGCATCTTCTCCGGCTTCGTCCAGGACGACGTCCGCCTCTCCCCGCGCTTTACGCTCACCGTGGGACTGCGCTACGAAGCCTACACCGTGCCCGCCGAAGTGAACAACAAAGTCTCCACTCTTCCCAACTACCTCACGGCCACTTCCTTCACCGTCGGAGGATCTCTCTTCACCAATCCATCGAAAAAGAACTTCGCACCCCGCGCCTCCTTCGCCTGGGACCCCTGGGGCTCCGGCAAAACCGTCATCCGCGTCGGCGCGGGCGCATTCTACGATCTGCTGGGCACCCGTGAACTCATTATCGCCGGCGTCCGTCTCCCTCCCTTCTTCAACTCCGTCGCCCTGCTGAACCCGCCCTTCCCCAACCTCGCTGCCGCCACCACCGGCGCTCCCGCCAATAACATCGACGGCCTCGACTACAACCTGCAGCAGCCGGTCTTCTACCAGTATCAAATCCAGATCCAGCAGAAGATCGCCTCGCGCACCGTGGCCCAAATCGGCTATACCGGCGGACGCGGCCAGCGCCTCACCGGCAGCCCTGGCGAGGCCAACCCCTTCCGCCCCGATGTCCTCGCCGACGGCACTCTCTTCTTCCCCGTTGGCGGTCCCCGCGTGAACCCCGCCTTCGGCCGCCTCAAACTCCGCCAGACCGGCTTCGACTCCAGCTACCAGGGCCTTCAAACGGGCCTCCAGCATCAACTCCAAAACGGCTTCCGCTTCCAGATGAAATACGTCTGGGGCAAGTCGCTCGACAACACCAGCTCCACTATCCTCCGCGACTACGCCAGCAGCGACTCCATCCCCAACACTTGGAACCTCCGCGCCAACAAAGGCCGCTCGGATTTCGATCTCCAACACACCTTCGCGGCAAACTTCTCTTACATCATCCCCGGTCCCAAAACCGGTCTCGCACTCCACTTCCTCGGCGGCTGGGAAGTCCACGGCATGCTCCAAGCCCAAACCGGTTCCGCCTTCGGACCTAGCGTCGGTTTCGACCGCGCCCGCTACAGCGGAGGCGGCACCAACGACCAGGGCCAGCGCCCCGACTACATCGCCGCCCCCGGCGCCAAAATCATCCTCGGCGATCCCCAGCGATACTTCGATCCCACTGCCTACGGCCTTCCCACCGCCGGCACCTTCGGCAACCTCGGCCGCAACACCCTCACCGGCCCCGGCCTCGCCACCGCCGACGTCGCTCTGAATAAGACCCTCTTCCAGAACGACCGCCAGATGTTCCGCATCCGCATCGAAGCGTTCAACGTCACCAACCACCCCAACTTCCAGATCCCCTCCGCCCTCGGCCTCTTCTCGAACACCGGAGTTCGCAACGGCGCCGCCGGCCAGATTACGGAAACTGTGTCCACCTCGCGCCAGCTCCAACTCTCCGCGCGCTGGAGCTTCTAAGCTCCAACGCGCAAGGCCACCCGCGCGCGCCATTGCCTACACACCCGAAAACCGTACCCGGCCACCCGCACGCCGCTGCCTGCACGCCCAAATGCCTGCGCACCCACGACCCGTGCGCCAACAACCCGCGCGCCAACAACCCGCGCGCCCGCAAACCCGTTGACAGCCCCGCCGCCATCGCGTACAAGTAGTTCCCATGCCGGTCCCCAGAAGGCGTCTCCTCCAAAGCCTCGCCACCGCCGCCGCGCTCGGCCCAACCGCCCCCGCGCAGCAGCCCGCGCCACAGTCCCCGCCACAACCCACCGCCGCCAGCGTCCCCCTCGCCCCCGAACGCCTGCGCCTCCTCGAACCCCTCCTCGAACGCCGCCGCACCCAGCTCCAACCCCTACGCGACTTCGAACTCGCCGACGCCATCGCCCCTCTCCGCGGCCCCCTTCTTCCCTAACGCCCCATGCCCGCCTCCGATCTCCTTTTCACGCCCGTCCAACAACTCGCCGCGCTCCTCCGCGCCCGCAAACTTTCCCCCGTCGAACTCACCCGCGCCTGCCTCGACCGCATCGAAGCCCTCAACCCGCGCGTCAACGCCTTCCTCACCGTCACCGCCGATCGCGCCCTCGCCCATGCCCGCGCCGCCGAAAAGGAGATCGCCGCCGGACGCTATCGCGGCCCCCTCCACGGCATTCCCTACGCGCCCAAGGATATCTGCGCCACCAAGGGCATCCGCACCACCAACGGCTCGCGCGTCACCGAAAACTGGATCCCCGATCACGAATCCGCCGCCACCGAACGCCTCAACCGCGCCGGCGCGATCATGCTCGGCAAACTCAACCTGCTCGAGTTCGCCATGGGCAGCGGCCAATCCGGGCTCAACGGCCCCGCCCGCAATCCTTGGGATCTCGCCTACTCGCCCTCCGGCTCCTCCAGCGGTTCCGGCGCGGCCATCGCCGCCGGCATGGCCCCGCTCACCATCGGTACGGACTCCGGCGGCTCCATTCGCGGTCCCGCCAAGAGTTGCGGAGTCGTCGGTCTGAAACCCACCTACGGCCTCGTCAGCCGCTACGGCGTCACCACCCTCAGTTGGACCCTCGACCACGTCGGCCCCATGGCCAAATCCGTCGCCGCCGTCGCCTCCATGCTGCAAGTGATGGCCGGTTACGACCACCGCGACGAAGCCTCCGCCAACCTCCCCGTCCCCAACTACACAAAGTCCCTCGCCGGCAACATCAAGGGCCTCCGCATCGGAGTCCCCACCGAACACTACTTCACCCACGTCCACCCCGATACCCAAGCCGCGCTCGACCAGGCCCGCGCCGTGCTCAAGGATCTCGGTGCCGTCGAAGTCAACATCGCCGTCCGCAACGCCGCGCTCTGCGGCCCAACCTCGGCGACCATCCTCAGCTCGGAAGCCGCCGCCTTCCACGAACAGCGCCTCAAGCAACACGCCGCCCTCTTCGACCCCCTCGTCCGCGAACGCCTCGAAGCCGCCACCTTCCACACCGCCGTCGACTACATCAAAGCCCTCCGCATTCGCACCCTGCTCATGCAGGAGATGAACCGCATCTTCCAAAGCTGCGACGTCATGCTCCTCCCCGCCGGCAACGCCCCGCCCAAGCTCGAAGGCGAGATCGCCGTCACCGACATGCCCACCAATCCCCCCGCGCCCCCGCGCCCCGATGCATTCAACCTGGCCAACGTCACCGGCATCCCAGCCATCGTCCTCCCCTGCGGCTTCACCCCAGGCCCGCCCGTGCTCCCATTAGGAATCCAATTCTGCGCCAAGCCCTTCGGCGAACCCAAGCTCTTCCAAGTCGCCCAAGCCTACGAATCGGCCACCGACTGGCACAAGCGAACCGCGCCTCTAGCGTGAATCGAAGCCCCCGCGCCGCGACCCCCGCCCACCTCACTCACCCCGCGGATATCATGGTCCAGTGCAACTCTCCCGGCGTCATTTCCTGGCAGCATCCGCGGCCCTGCCCGCCGCAACGAAACCCACCGCCGCCCAACCCGTCCGCCCCCCCAACGTCGTCTTCATCATTTCCGACCACCTCGGCCACGCCGACATCCGCCGCTCCGGCCCAAAAGACCTCCTCACACCCCCCACAGCCCCCCTCCCCCCCGCCCACCCCCGCCCCACCCCCGCCCACCCCC
>CAYUZM010000635.1:0-4292 GCA_964449665.1 uncultured Solibacteraceae bacterium | reverse complement strand
TCCGTCAACCAATCCACCCCCGCGCGCATCTAGCCCCACAGGACGCAGCCATTCCAATGACCATCAAAACAGCAAAAACAGCCAACCTCAACCGCCGCCACTTCCTCGGAGCGCTCTCCGCCGGCGGCCTCTTCTTCACCCAGCGAGGCGCATTCGCCCAAGCCCTCACCCTCCCCCCCGAACAAACCCTCGGGCCCTATTACCCCGACCGCCTCCCCCTCGATCTCGACAACGACCTCCTCGTCATCAACGAAAACATCACCCCCAGCGTCGGTACCATCAGTTGGGTCTCCGGCCGCGTCCTCGATCAAACCGGCTCCCCCATCCGCGGCGCGCTCGTCGAAATCTGGCAGGCCGATAACAACGGAGCCTACATCCACTCCGCCAGCCCCATCGCCAACCGCGACGCCAACTTCCAGGGCTACGGCAAATTCCTCACCGCCTCCGACGGCGCCTACCTCTTCCGCACCGTCGTCCCCGGCATCTATCCCGGCCGCACCCGCCACATCCACGTCGCCGTCACCGCCCCCGGCCGCTCCCGCTTCACCACCCAGCTCTACAAGGAAGGCGAATCGCTCAACACCAACGACAGCGTCCTCACCGGCATCCGCGACACCACCCAGCGCGCCTCCGTCGTCCGCCCCTGGACCGCCATCTCCGGCTCCTCCCTCGGCGAACTCGCCGTCTCCTGGGATATCGTCCTCGGCTACACCGCCTCCGACTCCGCCGCTGTCTCCCGCCCCACGATCGTCTCCATGGTCAACGCCGCCACTTACAACGCCGGAGCCGCCGCCGGCTCCTGGGTAACAATCTTCGGCAATGGATTGTCCACAACCACGAGAGCCTGGGACTCCGCCGACATCGTGAACGGCCAACTCCCCGCTTCCCTCGACGGAGTCAGCGTGCAAATCAACAACAAACCAGCCTCGGTCTACTACGTCAGCCCCAATCAGATCAATGTCCAGGCCCCCGACGACACCACCAACGGCTCCGTCCAGGTCACCGTCACCAACGCCAGCGGAACCTCCGGCGCGCTCACCACCACGCTTGCCACCTACCAGCCCGGCTTCTTCCTGCTGGCTTCCGAATACGTCGCAGCCGTCCGCCCCAACGGTTCCTACGTCGCCCCCGAAAACCTCATCACCGGGCTCGCCACCACGCCCGCCCGCCCCGGCGAAGTCATCTCCCTCTTCGGAACCGGCTTCGGCCCGTCGAATCCCGCCCTCCCCGCCGGAGCCGTCGTTGCCGCCCCGCAGCCCCTGCTCAACAGCGTGAAGATCAACATCGACACCACCCAGGTCGACGTCCAATACGCGGGTATCACCAGCGCCGGTCTCTATCAATTCAACATCGTCGTCCCCGAACTCCCCGACGGCGACCACGCCGTCTCCGCCTCCGTCGCCGGCACACGCCCACCCAAAGTCGGACGCCTCCGCATCACCCGCTCGGCCACTGCATCCCTCGCCCCCGCCAACGCCAACCGCCCTGTGCGCGTGACGCTAGCCCGCTTTCAAAAATTGGTAGGCCTCACCGGAGCAAAACCGGCGTAATCGTGCGACAGGCATCCTGGCGTATCGGGCCGGAGCCCCCTACCAGAGGAGTGGCTCACCGGCCACCAACACAAACACCGAAGCCGCACTAAGAACAACGGCGCCGAATCGCGAGTAACCCGATCCCCGATGCCAACAGCCACAGAGCCGAAGGCTCAGGGATCGCGGTGCCGCTGAGCCGGTAGTTGATCGAACCACCAGGCCCTCCAAAGGGGCATTCCCGCGGTTCCGGGTAAAATTCGTTGCAACCGCTGATGTAGCCGCCAGGAGGGTCCGAGAACCCGACACCAGGCCCATCGCCCAGCCCACCCGCTCCCCCTAGCAATTCATTTCCGTAAAAGTAATAGACCGTAGATGGCAATAGAATCAGCGCTTCGTCGAATACCCAGCCGTCAGCAGTTCGATTGGACGACGCGGCAATAAGGCCAGGCCCGCCACCCAAATCCATCGGTGCCCCCAAATACTCCTGTGAAAACAGGAAGAGCGTCCCATACGGTGGGACGACTGGCACGGGCCCAACCCACGGTAGACCATCCGGCGTATAAACCGACCCAAGGAAAGCAAATACGACATGATCCCAAGGTCCGTCCGAAGGCGTGGTCACAGCTTGGCCATAGGCATACGAACCAAGGGTGACATCGGTCCCGCCAGCATATGTTGAGATTGTGTTTGCCCTGACCAAGGGCACGACGAGAACCGCCGCCATAACCAGCACGAGGCGTCTCATACGCACTCCTTCTCTGGCCGGTCCCGGCTATACAGTGCGCCCCCGGCCACCCAATGTCAAGGCTCGCCTCCCGGCCTGTCGGGGCGCTTCCCGGTGTCCTCCTCAAGTTGCGGCAGTCTCCAAACTCTATCCGTCAGCCTCTCAAACCTGCAGCGCCGGCAAAATCGCTCACCAACTCCTGGTCCTCCCTCACCACTTCCTCGGCAATCTCGGGGTACGCGCAACACAGTTTCCATTCGTAGAGGAACACTCGCTTGAAATCCTCATGACGATCCGGCAATTTCAGTGCGTCGCCATTGACTCGCCACTGATCGTGGCTGGCAAGCGAAAAGTAGTGGACGTGCGGCGATCCGCGAACCAGCGAACTGTCTGATCGTTGCAGGCCCGATGCCAGAGGCTCCCAGGCAATAATCGCGTCGCCGTCGCGCATCGCGCGAGCCTTGTGGATCAGTTCTTCCAAAATTCCGATCCAAACCACCGTTCTGTGCAGCTTCGCTTGCTCGATCAAGAAAAGACTGGAGTTCGCATCAATGGCGCTAAGGTTGTTTCGAAATCTGGTGATGAGTTCAAGCCCAACGTCCGCCGATGAGTCCTCATAGACATACAACTCCCGGCCACCCGGCCGCCGTGATGGACCATCTGGCTTGTAGAGCACGGCTTGCTGCTCTCTTGTGATGGGGAACAGCGTTCTGTAGTTCTCGGCGAGCCGGCTGGCGCTCAGTACAAACGCAGCATCCGGCACAATTGCGAAGTCCACATCGGCGTCCTCCGAAAGTGATAAAACGTCCATTCGGCCGCTCGGAAGGTCGTGCCGGATCTCCATACAAATGCCCTGCCGTTGAAGCCGTTTGAGAACGGCTAAAGGACCCATTTTGTTTGCGCTGCATCGCACGGTGATCTTGTGGCGAACACTAAAATCCTGCAAACGGTTCAGAGGATCAACCCACATCTCTCTATCCTCGTCGCGATCGTTCAACGCCGCTTCATGATTGTCCGCGTGTAACGTGGGAATGCGCACGCGGCCCACGTGGATTCTCTCGTCGATCGGAAGCTTCTTGCCTCTGTCCAACGACGAGGCGTTCTTCAAGATCGCATGGATCAGGCCGAGCGAAGCTTGCCGGTGGGAGTTCAAGTGCTCGATGTTGTTGCATGTCGACAGGCCAAAGTCTTGGTGCATCTTTGCCAGCGCCAGATCCACCAACAACGGCTTCACCGGACGGGCAACCCGATTCCGCGGCGTCTTCTCAACCTGCAGCGTGTACTGGCGGCCGGTGGGTAAGGTTCCAATATTCCACCATTGGAGTCCGGCATGCGCACGATCGTCGCGAAATGCCGGAATGTCGATGGTCTTTACGCGCTCAATAATCTTCCGCACGGAAGCGGTCTCTATTTTGAGTTCGCTTGCGAGAGTGGAACTGTCAACGGTACGGCCATCCAGCCACGCAGTGTGAAGACGTTTCACGGTGCTGGCGTGCGGCCCCTGAGCCCGCGGCCAGCGCAGGAATGCATTGACCGCACTCGTGACGTCTCCCTCTATCGGCATGTGGTCATTGAGTTTAGCGCAACGCCCCGATCCGTTGTCACGCAATGTCACGCTCTGTCTCCCTATCGGGCTCCGCGCGCCTCTGCATCACGTGCCGGCTTCTTGAAGGCACCCTCCGTCCATTCCAACGTTGCTCCAGGAGGCCGATGTGAACTACGAACTCATCCGGGCCGCGCTATCCCAATTCCCTGGCGCATTGATTTTGTTGGTGCTGCTCACGCTCGCCATCCGGCATGAAGAATCCACGAAAAACTGCAGCCACTCGGAAGAATCTCTGCTGGCTGCATGCGAATACTGGTTTGAAGGTGAGCGCAATGCGCGGCGGACTCGCCCACGTCGCTAGGGCTTATCGAAAATTCGAGCTCGGCCCTATAACTGAGGAGAGTCGCGTCTCGAGGCGGAGCGAGGACTCCCGTGGCGGTGAGGTCGCGGCGACGAACCCACGGAACTTCCACACCCGCCGCACCCACCT
>CAYUZM010000634.1:0-4295 GCA_964449665.1 uncultured Solibacteraceae bacterium | reverse complement strand
CTCACCTTCGGTTGGCGGGGTTCAACTCTTGCCTCCAACCCGGGGCCCAGCGGCCGCACCGTGCGATGGGCCACCGGGTCGAGGGAATCTCCTTGGCAGCGCGCCTCCCATGCTTCGGGCGCAAGCGGACCGAAGTGCACAATATTGCCGTCGCTCAGCATCACCTCCTGCTCCAGCACATGGTCGATCGTCTTGCCGTAAAGCACGGAGCGCGCGCCGGAGGAGTTGTTGGCCATCATGCCGCCCACTGTGGCCCGGCTCGCCGTGGAAATGTCGGGCGCGAAGCGCAAGCCATGCTGCTTCAACTGCGCGTTCAACTCGTCGAGCACAATGCCGGGTTCCACGCGCGCCCAACGCTCCTCGACATTCACCTCGAGCACGCGGTTGCAGTATTTGGAAAGATCGACAATCAGCCCTTCGCCAATCGCCTGCCCCGCCTGCGAAGTGCCGCCGCCGCGCATCGTGATCGGGCACTTGTGGCGCGCGCAAATCTGAACGGTCCGAACTAAGTCGTCGCGCGACACGGGCACAACCACGCCAATCGGCGTCTGCTGGTAAACACTCGCGTCCGTCGCATAGAGCGCCTGTGAGAGCGTATCGAAGCGCACCTCGCCTTTCAACTGCGAGACGAGTTCGGCCCGCAGCGCTTCGCGGTTCACACGGCTTACGTCGGCATGGGGAGCGGGACGTCCGGTTTCGATCGACACCAGGCTCATGCTCGGCCTATCGCCTCCAGGCCTGCGCGCAGGCGACCCACTCCGTCGCGCAGCACGTCGCCACCGCTGGCGAATGAAACGCGCAACGTCCCTTCGCCGCACACCCCATAGGCCGCGCCGTGAATCACCACGACGCCATGCTCTTCGAGCAATCGCCGCCGCACCTCATCGGAAGAAATCTCAAGCCCGCGCACGTCTGCCATCACAAAGAAACCACCTTCCGGCACGAGCATGCGGCAACCGGGCACGCCGCTCAACCCTTCGAGCACCAGATCGCGGCGGCCCGCGTACTCGCGGCGCATCGCCTCCACCGCGTCCTGCGGACCGGCGAGCGCCACGGCGGCGGCATCTTGAATGAAGGTCGCCGGGCCGCGGCTGGATTGCTGCAGCACCAGCAGCATCGCGCGGATCACTTCGGCGGGAGCGGCACAGTAACCCACCCGCCAGCCGGTCATCGAGTACGTCTTCGAAAGCGCGTTGACAAGGATGGTGCGGTTGCGCAGAGCGGGCTCGGCCGCCGCCGGCGACACATGCTTCGCGCCGTCATAAACAATAGCCTCGTAGATCTCATCGCTGATCAACCAGAGACCGCGCTCCAGTACCACTCTCGCGATCGCCTGCAACTCGTCCGGCCGGAATACCGTGCCCGTGGGATTCCAGGGCGTGTTCAGCAGCAGCACCCGTGTACGCGGCGTCAGTTGCTCCTCGATGGCCTCGGCATGCAGTTCGAATCGCTGCTGGCGCATCGGACAAGGCACACGCACCGGAACGCCGCCCGCCAGCCGTATGGGGGATGCGTAGGCGTCGTAAATCGGATCGGGCAGCAGCACTTCATCGCCCGCATCGAGCAGGGTCGTGAGCGCCGCGTAAATGCCAAACGTCGCACCGGTTGTCACCAGAATCTCGCTCGCCGGGTCGTATGCGAGCGTATTGTCGCGTTGCAGCTTGCGCGCCACCGCGTCGCGCAGCACCGCTTCGCCGCGGTTGTCCGGATACGACGTGCGGCCGTTGCGAAGGGCGCGCTCGGCCGCTTCCACAATGTGCGCGGGCGTGGGCAGGTCCGGTTCGCCGCGCATGAGCGAGACGGTACGCACGCCTTTGGCCTGCGCGGCGCGCACATCGGCCAGCACACGGTTGACGGCGGTCGGATGGAGGTCCTTCACGCGCTGCGAGAGCGGCGGCGGGCTGACTATTCTTTGAGTGTCCAAGTCTCTTCTACGATATCGCCGACGCAGACATGAATGCGCGAGTGCAAATTGACGGTGGGATCGATGTGGGGCGGAAGCAGTTCGACGCGCTCGCCAAGGCGGGGCATCGGGCCGCCTTCGTTGAGGATGTAGCCGAACTCGTCCCCCGCGAATTTGAACTTCACGCCGTCGCGCGAATAGGGGGCCGGGGCGAAGGGACGATCGGTCGAGAGCGCCTTGAAACCGGCATCCACGGTGACGCGGTCCGCGTGGTTCGCGCTGATGACCGTGGCAAGCACGCGGAGCGCCGGGGCGAACTCCACGCCGATGCGCGAGTACGCCATGTCGTGAAAGATGTACGATCCGGCCTGCATTTCAGTAAGCTCGGCAATGGCGGTATCCACATCCCACGTGCCGGTACTCGATCCGCTCATGATCGCGCCGGGCAGACCAAGCCGCCGCATCTCCACGAGAGTCTCAACAGCGGGCCTGAGCGCGTTGAGCGAGTGGTTGCGGCGCGCGGCCGGATCTTCCATATGCGAGCCGCTCACCGAATACGCCTGCACGCCGAGCAGCCGCAGGTTGGGCGAGGCGTCAATCTTGCGCGCGAGCGCAAGCGCCGGCTCACCGCAAGGAATGCCGGTGCGATGATCGCCGACGTCGAGATCGACCAGCAGCCCAAGCCTTACTCCCGCTGCTTCCGCGGCCGCCTGCCAGAGATCCACTTGCATCGGATGATCGGCAACGGCCATCACATCGTGTCCATCGCTCCATCCGGCCACGCGGGCCATCTTCGCCGCATCGGCAAGCGGCGAGGTCAGCAACACGCCCGGCAGGCCGCCGCGCACCATCCAATTCATCTCATCGACGGTGGCGGCGCAGATACCCACAGCGCCGGCTTTCACCTGCCGCCGCGCCACTTCCACGCACTTGTGCGCCTTCGCATGAGGGCGCAACTGCTTCCCGGCGGCGGCAACATGCGTCTGCATGCGCGCGAGGTTGCTTTCAAACATCGCGGCGTCGAGCACGAGCGCGGGCGTGGGCAAATCCTGCTTGCGAAGTGTGGCCATGCGGTGGGAAGCGGTCAGTATAACCTAGTTCCATGCCCACCACGCATGACAGTTTGAAAGGCAAGAACGTCCTTGTCACGGGCGCGTCGACCGGCATCGGCCGCGCCACCGCCGTGCGATTCGCCGCCGAAGGCGCCAACGTCACAATCAACTTTTCACGCAGCGCGAAGGAGGCCGAGGAGACGAAAGCGATGTGCCAGTCCGCGCGCACCAAGGGCGGCGCCGAGATTGTGGTGCAAGCCGATGTCGCCGACGAGGCGCAGGTGAAGTCGATGTTCGCCGCGGCGTTCGATGCCTTCGGCGGCCTCGACGTGCTCATTAATAATTCCGGTATTCAGAAGGAAGCGCCAAGCCACGAACTGGACATGGCGGATTTCGACCGCGTCATCGGCGTAAACCTTCGCGGCGCGTTTCTGTGCGCGCGCGAGGCGTTGAGGCATTTTGTCGCGGCCAACAAACCGGGTGTGATTCTGAACAACTCAAGCGTGCACGAGATCATCCCCAAGCCTGGCTATGTCTCCTATTCGATCAGCAAAGGCGGGCTCGAAAACATGACCCGCACGCTGGCGCTCGAATACGCGGGCCGCGGCGTTCGCGTGAACAGCGTGAGTCCCGGCGCCATCGTGACGCCGATCAACAATTCGTGGATCAACGATCCCGCCGCCCGCGCCGGCGTGGAGAGCCACATTCCGATGGGACGCGCGGGCTCGGCCGAAGAGATGGCCGCTGTGTTCGCGTTTCTGGCTTCGGACGAGGCGAGCTACATCACCGGACAAACGCTGTTCGCCTGTGGCGGACTGACTCTGTTCCCCGAGTTCCGCGAGAACTGGGCGTCGTAGCGCGAAGCCTTACAGCCGCGGCTGCGGCGGCTTCACCACGGTCCACGAGTTCACGCCCCGGCGCTGCACCTTGCGGCGGAACACCTTGTCGCCGGCGGTGACGTAAAGCGTGTCGAGATTGGGTCCGCCAAACTCGACATTCGTCAGCGGCCCAGGCTGCGGCTTGGCAATGATCGCCACCACGCGCCCCGGCTGATCGCACACCTGCACGCCGATCGAGGTAGCCACGTACAGATAGCCATCGCGATCCACCGTGAAGCCATCGATGCTCGCGTTCGACGATTCGTCGGGCGTCTCCATGCGATAGAACGGCAGCCCATTCACGAGTGAGCCATCGGCCGCGCGCTGGAATGACCACACCCACTTCGTCCGCATGTCGGCCACCATCACCATCGATTGGTCGGGCGAGAGGATCACGCCGTTGGGAAAGTCGATATTCTCGGCGACCACGTTGGCGCTTTTGGTTTCCGGGTCGTTCAGGTT
>CAYUZM010000633.1:0-4298 GCA_964449665.1 uncultured Solibacteraceae bacterium | reverse complement strand
TCGGGCGGAAACTCGCAGTTGGGCGCGGCGATTTCGGCGCCGCTGACGGGGCCCATCAACGACCGGCTGCAGCGGTTCTTCGGCGTGTCGCGCATCAAGATCGATCCGGAGTTGAATACGATCACGAACACGCCGCAGGCGCGGCTGACAATCGAACAGCAGCTTTCGCGCGAGATCACGGTGACCTACATCACGAACTTGAACCGCACGCAGAACCAGATCGTGCGCATGCAGTGGGATTTCTCGCGCGACTTTTCGGTGCTGGCCGTGCGCGACGAAAACGGGATCTTCGGGATCGATTTCCAGTATAGGAAGCGGTTCAAGTGAAACTGCGGGCGCATCAGGACCGGCTGAAGATCGAGCATTCGATAATCGACGGGCTGCGGCCCGTGCTGGTCCGGCTGCTCGATGCGACGCCGGAGATCCGGTCCATCGTGCCGGGCGTGATCCGGCCCGTGCGCGACGCCAAGGGGAAGGTGAAGATCCGGGTGACGGTTCCGGTGACCAACGGGTGGAAGGCGATCGCGCTGGCCGCCGGGGCGCGGCAGGAGCTGTTTGTGTCGACGGCGATGGGGCAAGCCGAGTTGGAAACGGCTCTGGAGCGCGCACTGGGGGACGGCGCATCCGCTATACTATAGGTTCGAATTTCCCCAAATCTGGCAGGACCCGACCCTCATGTTTGATCTTTTCCGTTCCCGTACGAAGTCCGTGCGTTACTTGCTTGGCGGCCTCTTGACGCTGGTGGCCCTCTCGATGGTGGTCACGCTGATCCCCGGATTCGGCACGCCGAGCAACCCCAACCGCGACGTTTTGGCGACGGTGGGCGACACGGAACTCACGTCGCAGCAGATTCACCGCGCGTTGTCGATCCAGATGAAAGACGGCAAGCTGACGCGCGATTCGGTGAAGTACATGCTGCCGCAGATGGTCAACCAGATGGTGGCCGAGTTCGCCACGATGTACGAGGCGCAACGGATGGGCTTAACCGCGACCGATGCCGAGGTGGTGGATCAGATCCGCGGGATGATGCCGCAGATGTTCCCCGACGGCAAGTTCGTGGGCGGTCAGGTCTACCGCGGGTTCCTGGAAGCCAATGGGATGACCGTGCAGGAGTTCGAATCGAACGTGCGCAAACAGATTGTTCTGCGCAAGCTGCAGGCCGTGGCGTTCGAAGGCGAAGTGGTCAGCCCGGCCGAAGTGGAGGCGGAGTTCCGCCGCCAGAACGCGAAAGTGGCGATGAAGATTGTGCAGTTCTCGCCGGACGAATTCACGTCGCAGGTTTCAGTGTCCAAGGCCGAGATGGAAGATTTTCTGGCGAAGAATAACGCGCGGTTCCAGACCGCGCCCAAGCGCGCCTTCGACGTGATCGTGGTGGATGAGCTGAAGCTGGGCGAGAGCATTCCGGTGAGCGACGCGGCACTGCTGCAGGCCTACAACGAGCAGAAGGAACGCTGGCGCACCGAAGAACGCGCCAAGGTGCGGCACATCCTGGTGAAGGCAACCGAACCGGCCGAGAAGGGCCCGGCGAAGAAGAAAGCCGAAGACCTGCTCAAACAGTTGAAGGGCGGCGCGGATTTCGCCGAACTGGCCAAGAAGAACTCCGACGATCCGGGTTCGAAAGAGCGCGGCGGCGACCTGGACTGGGTCACCAAAGGACAAACCGTTCCGAATTTCGAAAAGACGGCGTTTGAACTGAAGCCGAAAGAGCTGAGCGGGCTGGTGGAAACCGAGTTCGGGTTCCACATCATTCAGACGATGGAAAAGGAAGTGGGCCGTACGAAGCCGTTCGACGAAGTGAAGGGCGAGTTGGCGGCCGAGGTAAAGCGCCGGCAGTTGTTTGAGCGCATGCCCGCGCTGGCCGATCAGGCGCGCGCCGAGCTGATCAAGACGCCGAAGCAGGCGCAGGCGATCGCCGCGAAGTTGAACCTCAGCTACGCGCACGTGGAGCGCGCGGCGTTTGGCGATCCGCTGCCGCTGATCGGCGTCAGCCAGGATTTCGACCGCGCCATTTATCAGGCCCCCGTGGGCACGGTGACCGACGTGGTTCAGTTGCCGGGCAACAAGCTGGTGGTGGGCGTGGTGGACCAGATTTTCCCGCCGCAGCCGGCCAAGCTGGCCGATGTCGAATCGCAGATCAAGAGCATTCTGGAGCAGCAGAAGGCCGCCATGCTGGCCGAGACGAAGCTGCGCGAGTTTGAGAACAAGCTCAAAGCGAATGACCGCGACATTCTGAAGGCGGCCAAGGAGATGAACCTGAAGGTGGTCGACAGCGGCGAGGTCGCCCGCACCGGCGACATCAAGGGCATCGGCAGCCCGATGATTTTCGGCGAGATTCTGTTCATGCATCCGGTAGGTTTTGTCGTGGGTCCGTATCGCGTGGCGCAGAAGACGTACTTCTACCAGGTGGCGGGCCGCAAGGAAGCCGACATGGCGGAGTTGCCGATTCAGCGCGAGACCATCGTCACGACGCTGCGCGGGCAGAAGTCGCAGGCGCGCCGCGAACTGTTTGAGGACGGACTGGTGCAGGCCCTCACCAAGCAGGGCAAGATCAAGGTAAGCCAGGACGCGATGAAACGCCTGCTGGCCGCATACGGAGCCGCCTAGGCAACGCGCCGCGGGCGGACTACCGTATCCCATGATCGAATCCTTTATCGATTTCCTGCGCTCGCTGACCAACCCCGAGCGCCTGATTGCGCTCCTTTCCACCGTCTTGAGCGGATGGCTCGGCTATGTGGCGCTGATCGCCATTGTGTTCGCCGAGACGGGACTGCTGATCGGCTTCTTCCTGCCCGGCGATTCGCTGCTGTTCACGGTGGGCGTGGTGGCCGGCGCGGGGCAGTTGAACATCGCGCTGATCAACGTGCTGCTCATGGCGGCGGCAATCATCGGCGACGGCGTGGGCTTTTACCTGGGGCGCCGGACGGGGCCGGCGATCTTCAACCGTCCCGATTCACGGCTCTTCAAGCAGGAGTATCTGCGGCGCACGCATGAGTTCTACGAACGCCATGGCGGCAAGACGATCATCTATGCGCGTTTCGTGCCGATCGTCCGGACGTTCGCGCCTTTCGTGGCGGGTGTGGCGGGCATGGACTACGGCCGTTTTCTCACGTTCAACGTCTTTGGCGGCATCGGTTGGGTCTTCGCGCTGACCATGCTGGGCTACACGCTGGGCGAGTGGGCGCCGGTGCGCGCGCACTTTGAGAAGGTGATTCTGGGGATCATCTTTGTGAGCGTGCTGCCGGTGGTGGTGGAGTTTTGGAAGTCGTACCGTAAGAATTGATACACTTGCGCCGATGTTGTTGCTGGCGCTCATTCTGGTCGTGGGGATTGCGGTGCTGGCGGCGTCCTTTCGCAGGGTACCCCCGGATTCGATTGGTGTTGTGGACCGGTTGGGCCGGCTGCTTCCGGACGTGCACAAGCCAGGCTGGGTGGTGATGAAGCCTTATATCGAGAGGCTCGTGGTGATTCCCACCACTCCGTTTCCCATCCAATGTTCGACCGAAGGCGACGCCGCGGGGTCGCCGGTGAAGCTCACCATGACGGCGCAGTGCTGGATTCAGGACGCGTTCAAGTTTCAGCTGAGCATTCCGCCGAAGCGGTACCATGACGCCAAAGAACGGGCGGCCTTATTTGTCACCGGGCTGATGAACTCGGAAGGACGCGCGTTACTACGCGAACATTTCGCCGCAACGGAGGCGGCTGCGGATGCGGCAGATGCGGCGCGGAGCGGCGACTTTTCCGAACGTCTGGCCGAGCGGATCGAGTGGCACGCGCGAAACGTCGGCATCAAGGTAACGGGCGTGCGGGTGTCGGGGTTCGACGTGCGCGCGTAGGCGCATTACCGCGTAAACGTGACGGCGCCCCACTTCTCGGGGACGTGCATATTGATGAGCCCCTGCGGCGACCAGACCCAGTTGTCCTCTTTCGTGCCGGGGACCTTTTCGTATTTCCCGTCTTTCACAATCAACTGCCACTCGACGCGCGAGAAGTTGACGCGCCAGGTTTCACCGGGCTTAGGGGGCACGGCCGGACGCGGGCCGCGGTTGAAGGCGGACCAAGGGAAGGCCATCTCGACGGTCCATGCTTTGTCGCGATCGGTTGGATCGTTGATGGTGCCTTCGGCGTATACGGCGGTCTTCATGCCGGGGATCTCCCACCCGTTGTCGGCCTTGCCGCCGTGGCGATACGGCCTGGGGAGATAGAGGTCCCAGGTGGTGTTGAGAACGTTCATCTCAAACTCGAAGTAGTGAAGCGTGTCGCCGTCGGGATCGAAGAAGGCTTCGAAGTCGTTCTGGTGG
>CAYUZM010000632.1:0-4303 GCA_964449665.1 uncultured Solibacteraceae bacterium | reverse complement strand
GAGCCGCATGTACCCGAACCAGTTCCAGCTCACCTTCGATTTTCCCACGCCGACGATTTCAGCCGAACGGCGCTATACCACCAACGTTCCTCAGCAGCGGCTCTTCTTCCTGAACAGCGAGTTCGTGCGGAAGCAGGCCGAGACGCTCGCCGAACGCGTGAAGAGCGCGGGAAGCGAGGAGGCGCAGGTGCGCCAGGCGTTCCAGATCGTTTACCAGCGCACGCCGTCCGAACGCGAGCTCGCGCTGCTGTTCGAACCGTTCCGTACGCGCACGAGTTCGGCGCCGCCTGCCGCCTTGAACTCCTTCGCCGCGAAGCCCGCGCCGGGTGCGGCCGCCACGGCCGATCCGGTGCCCTCAAAGGATGGCGCCGTGCAGTCCATCTGCTGGGTGCTGCTCAGCTCGAACGAATTTCTCTTCCTCAATTAAAAGGAGTGCGCGTGTCCTGTAAATACAACCAACGTCCCCTCACACGCCGTGACGCGCTTGCGCGCATCGGCGGCGGCTTTGGCATGACCGCACTGTCTACGATGGTGAGCCAGTCATTGAGCCGTGCGGCCAATACCAAGACGCCCTCCACGGCCGGTGTACTCGCGCAGCCGCATTTCAAGCCCCGTGCCAAGCGCGTGATCTTTCTCTTCATGAACGGCGGCGTGTCGCAGGTGGACACGTTCGATCCGAAACCGATGCTCGACAAATATCACGGCCAGCCGCTTCCGGGCGGCGCGATTCTCACGCAACGCAAGACCGGCAATCTGATGAAGTCGCCGTTTGGCTTCACGAAACACGGCCAGTGCGGCACGGAGTTGAGCAGCCTGTGGCCCCACATGGGCAAGGTTGTGGACGACATCTGCGTGGTGCGCTCGATGTACGCCGACATCCCCAATCACGAACCGTGCATCACGTTGATGAACACGGGCGCCAACATCATCGGGCGTCCGTCGATGGGATCGTGGATCACCTATGGCCTGGGCACGGAGAACGCGAACCTCCCTGGTTACGTCGTGCTCTCGCCTTCGCAGCCGCTCACCATCGGCAGTCCGTTGTGGAGTTCGGGCTTCCTGCCCGCCGTGCATCAGGGCACCTACGTGAAGAACGAGTGGATCGAAGGCGAGCCCTTCGAAGCGGCGAAGCTGATTCCCAACGTGAACAACGCCGCCGTCGACCGTGCCGTGCAGAAGCGCGATGTGCAGCTCTTGCGCAAGCTGAACGAGATGCATCTGGCCGAAGCGGCGTCGAAGGATTCGCAACTGGAAGCCTCCATCAAGACCATGGAGACCGCCTTCCAGATGCAGACCGAAGCGCCCGAAGTATTCGACGTGACCAAGGAGAGTAAGGCGACGCTCGACATGTATGGGCCCGGGAGCACGGCGCTCGGCTGCCTGATGGCCGCGCGTCTGGCCGAAAAGGGCGTGCGCATGGTGCAGGCCTACTACGGCAAAGGCGATCCGTGGGATGCGCACGACGACATCATGTCGTACCTGCGGCTGGCCCGCGATTCCGATCAGCCATACGCGGCGCTCATCAAGGACCTGAAGCAACGCGGCCTGTTTGAAGACACGCTGGTCATCGGCGGCACGGAGTTCGGCCGCACACCGGCGATCCAGACGTCGAACGAAGCGGTGGGCGGCGGCGTGGTGAACGGCCGCGACCATAACCACTTCGGATTCTCCGTGTGGCTTGCCGGTGGCGGCATCAAGGGCGGCACAACGTATGGCGCAACCGACGATTTCGGTTACAAGGCGGTCGACAAGAAGGTCCACACGCACGACCTGCACGCCACCATCCTCTACCTGCTCGGCATCGATCACACCAAGCTGACCTACCACTACAGCGGGCGCGACTTCCGATTGACCGACACCGAGGGGCAAGTGATTCATGAAATCATCTCGTAGCTTGTTGGCCGCGGCATTGTTCGCCGCGCTTGCCGGGTGTGCCGGTACGGGGCCGTCCGTGAAGAGCGTGGGCGCGGCTTCGCCCACCGTAGTCGCCGTGAAGATAGCCGCCGCCGAACAACGCACGATGCCGGTTGAGGTGAAGACCATCGGCAAGGTGGAGCCCATCAACACCATCGTCGTCCGTGCGCAGGTGGGCGGCACGCTCATGCGTTCGCACATCCGGGAAGGCGAGATGGTGCGCGAGGGTGACAAGCTGTTTGAGATTGACCCGCGGCCGTTTGAGCTGGCCGTCCGCCAGGCCGAAGCGGCGTTGACGCATGACCGCGCGCAACTGGCGCAGTCGGAAGCGGCGCTGGCGCGCGCGCAGGCGCAGGAAGAGCACGCGGTGAAGCAGCTTGACCGTTACCGCATGCTGGCCGCCGAAGGGGTGCGTTCGCAGGAGATGGCCGAGCAGATGGCTGTCGAGGCGCGCGTGCGCCGCGCGTCGGTGGAAGAGGACCGCGCCGCTAGCGAACGTGTGCGCGCGTCCATGCTTGCCGGTGAAGCCGCACTGGCGGCCGCGAAACTGAATCTCTCGTTCTGCACCTTTCGCTCGCCCATCAATGGCCGCACGGGCAGTCTGCGCGTGCAGCCAGGCAATCTCATCAAGGCCAACGACGCTGACCTGATCACCATTCATCAGATCTCGCCCACTAACGTGACCTTCGCCATCCCGGAAGCGAAGCTCGCCTTCCTGCGCCAGCGCATGCGCACCGGCACGGTCGCCGTTAACGCGGTAATCCCCGGCGACGAAGCAGGCGGCATCGCGGGACGTCTTGGCTTTCTCGATAGCGCCGTTGACACCACCACGGGCACCATCCGCCTCAAAGCGAGTTTCGAAAATACCGATGCCCGCCTGTGGCCGGGCCAGTTCGTCAACGTGCACATCGAACTCGACCAGCGCGCCAACGCCATCGTTGTTCCACTGCCGGCGCTGCAAGCCGGTCAGGCCGGGCAGTTCGTGTATGTGGTGCTGCCGGACGGCCGCGTCGAGATGCGCCCCATCACCGCCGGACCTCGCGACGATCGCGGCATCTCCATCGAAGGCGTGAAGGCCGGTGAACAGGTGGTCACTGAAGGGCACCTGCGCATCGCGCCCGGCGTGAAGGTGCGCCCGGCGTCATGAGGATTCCATCGTTCGCGCCGTCAAAGGCCGGCTTCAGCGAAATCTTCATACGCCGCGCGGTGGCGACCACGCTCGTGATGGCGGGCATCGTGTTGTTCGGCCTGGTCGCCTATCGCGCGCTGCCGGTAAGCGACCTGCCGAACATCGACATGCCCACGCTCGTGGTGACCGCGAGCCTGCCCGGCGCAAGCCCGAGCACAATGTCGTCGGCCATCGCCACGCCGCTCGAGCGGCAGTTCTCCACCATTGAGGGGCTGGACTCGATGAACTCGGTGAACCTGCTCGGTTCCACGTCGATCACGCTGCAGTTTGCTTTGAGCCGCGGCATCGACGGCGCGGCTCAGGACGTGCAGGCCGCCATTACGCAGGCCGCCCCCCTGCTGCCGCCGGGCATTCCCACGCCGCCTTCGTTTCCGCGCGCGAATCCGGCCGATCAGCCGGTGCTTTACCTCGCCATTCGTACGAGCGCGCTGCCGCTTTACCGCCTGCATGAGTACGCCGATACGCTCGTGGCGCAGCGCCTTTCCATGGCGCGCGGCGTGGCGACGGTGCAAATCACCGGCGCGCAGAAGTACGCCGTGCGTATTCAGGCCGACCCGCAAAAGCTCGCCTCGCGCGGCATCGGCATCGACGAAGTGGAAGCCGCCGTCCGGCGCCACAACGTGAACATCCCCACGGGTACGCTCTATGGCCGCGACCGCATGATGACCATCAACGCGTCGGGGCAACTCGCCAATGCCGAAGCGTTCCGCGGCATCATCGTCACACAGCGCAATGGCACGCCCGTGCGGCTGGACGAGATTGCCACGGTCATCGACAGCGTGGAGGACGACAAGGCCGCGGCGTGGCTCAGCACCTCCACGTTTACCGAGCGATTCCTCAACGTCGTCGTCTACAAGCAACCGGGCACGAACGCCGTCGAGGTCGCCAACGGCATTCGCGTTCTGCTGCCGCGCATCGTCGCCGAACTGCCGCCCACGGTCTCGCTTGAAGTGATTGCCGACCGCGCCAATACGATTCGCGAATCGTTTGTCGACGTGCAGTTCACCATGCTGCTCACGCTTGGCCTCGTGGTGATGGTGATCTTCCTGTTCCTGCGCAATCTCTCGGCGACGATCATTCCCAGCCTTGCCTTGCCGATCTCGGTGATCGGCACCTTCGCCGTGATGTACCTGTGCGGCTTCAGCCTGAACAACCTGTCGATGATGGCGCTCATCCTCGCCATCGGCTTCGTGGTGGACG
>CAYUZM010000631.1:0-4304 GCA_964449665.1 uncultured Solibacteraceae bacterium | reverse complement strand
AAGTAATATCATTGACGTTTCGGCCTAATTCTTCAACCAGATGCGGCGACCGTTTTCCCATATATGGCCAAGCTCGAAGATCTCACGCGCGGTGCCGCCCTCCGGGGCATATCGCCGGACTGCCTTGTCACGGTGGTCGACGTCAAATGGTATGGCTCCGCCGCAATTGAGCTGACCTACAAAGACCCTTCCGGCAAGCCGAACGTACTCCTCCTCTACCGCGACCGCGAACCAACCATAGAGGTCGTCGACGCTGGCAGTCCGTGGAGCTTCGACGGCGACGGAAAGCTGTTCCGTCTGGTTTCCGAAGCCCACCGGATCAATCTTGCGCACCTTTTCGATCCACTACTCGCCATCCACACTTCGATGGTCGACCCGCTTCCGCACCAGATCACTGCGGTGTACGGCGAGATGCTGCCTCGGCAGCCGCTCAGGTTTCTCCTTGCTGATGATCCCGGTGCCGGAAAAACGATCATGGCCGGGCTGCTCATCAAGGAACTGCTGATTCGCGGTGACCTTCACCGCTGCATGATTGTCTGCCCCGGCAATCTCGCCGAGCAGTGGCAGGACGAACTCTATCAACGATTCCAGTTGCCCTTCGAAATCCTGACGAACGACAAACTCGAATCGGCCCGCACCGGCAACTGGTTCGCCGAGAACCATTTGGCCATCTGCCGCCTGGACAAGCTGAGCCGCAACGAAGATGTTCAGGCGAAGCTCGCCAATACGGACTGGGACCTCATCGTCTGCGACGAAGCACACAAGATGTCGGCCACCTTCTTCGGCAGCGAGGTCAAATACACCAAGCGTTACCGGCTGGGCCAACTCCTCGGCCAGATCACGCGGCATCTGCTGCTGATGACCGCGACGCCGCACAACGGCAAACCGGAAGACTTCCAGTTGTTCATGGCGCTGCTCGACAGCGACCGTTTCGAGGGCCGGGCGCGCGACGGCGTGCACACCGTCGATGCCTCAGACCTGATGCGTCGGCTGGTGAAGGAGCAGTTGCTCAAGTTCGACGGAAAGCCGCTGTTCCCCGAACGGCGAGCGTACACGGTTGGGTACAAGCTCTCCGATGCCGAAGCCACGCTTTACAAGGCCGTAACCGATTACGTCCGCGAAGAGTTCAACCGGGCGGATTCTCTGGGTGAAGGGCGCAAGGGAACCGTAGGATTCGCGCTGACCATTCTCCAGCGTCGCCTCGCGTCTTCGCCCGAAGCGATCCTGCAGTCCCTGCGCCGCCGCCGGGAGCGGCTGGAACGGCGTCTCCGCGAAGAACAGATCCTCAAGCGTGGTGCGGATCTTCAGGACAATAGCCTCCAAGGTTTGCCGAACCTCACAGAAGAAGACCTCGACGATCTGGAAGACGCACCTGATGGCGAGGTGGAGGAGACCGAGGAGACAGTCGTCGATCAGGCAACGGCGGCGCGCACCATCGTTGAACTTCAGGCTGAAATTGAAATCCTGAAGAACCTCGAAGGGCTGGCTCAGAAGGTCCGGCGAAGCGGCACGGATAAGAAGTGGGAAGAACTGTCGGCGATCCTTCAGAACCAGGCCGAAATGTTCGATGCGCACGGCCACCGACGCAAGCTGGTCATCTTCAGCGAGCACCGCGACACGTTGAACTACCTGACCGAGCGGCTCCGCGCGCTTCTCGGCGCACCGGAAGCGCTTGTCACGGTTCACGGCGGGATGGGCCGCGAGGAGCGCACCAAAGCGCAGGAGGCGTTCAAGCAGGACAAAGACGTTCTCATCCTGCTGGCCACTGATGCAGCCGGTGAAGGCATCAATCTGCAACGCGCGCATCTGATGGTCAACTACGACCTGCCGTGGAACCCAAATCGGCTCGAACAACGGTTTGGTCGAATTCACCGCATCGGCCAGACCGAAGTGTGCCATCTCTGGAATCTGCTGGCGGAAGAGACGCGCGAAGGCGACGTCTACAAGCGCCTGCTCGAAAAAATAGAACAGGAGCGTGAGGCGCTCGGCGGGGGCGTCTTCGACATTCTGGGCCAACTGTTCCGCGAACAGCGGCTCCGCGATCTGCTCATCGAAGCCATCCGCTACGGCGACCAGCCAGAAGTCAAGGCCCGCCTGCATCAGATTGTCGACAACTTGACCGACCGCAAGCACTGCCAGGAGCTTCTTGAGGAGCGGGCGCTGGCTAACGACAGCATGGATGCCTCCCAGGTCCAGAAGATTCGCGAGGACATGGAGCGCTTCGAGGCTCGGCGGCTCCAGCCCCACTTCATCGAATCATTCTTCCTGGAGGCATTCCGATTGCTCGGCGGCACGATCCGCGAGCGGGAGGCGCGACGCTACGAAATCACCCATGTGCCCGCCCTGATCCGTCAACGGGACCGTTTGATCGGTACGGGAGAGCCCGTCCTCGGTAAGTATGAACGGGTCACTTTCGAAAAGTCGCTCCTCGCGGTTCCGGGCCAGCCGCTCGCGACGTTCGTCTGTCCGGGCCAACCCCTCCTCGGCGCGACCATCGATCTGATACTCGAACGGAATCGCGATCTCCTGAAGCGCGGCACGGTCCTGATAGATCCAGATGATGCCGGTGAAGAAGTCCGCGCGCTTTTTTATCTGGAGCACACGATTCAGGACGGCCGCACCGACAAGGCCGGCAACCGCCGCGTCGTTTCCCGGCAACTACAGTTCGTTGAGACCGATGCCACAGGCTCGACCAGGAACGCCGGATACGCTCCTTACCTGGACTACAGGCCTGCAACACCCGAAGAGCGGACCAGTTTGAACGGCATGCTGGAGTCGCAGGCATGGCTCAAGGGTGACCTCGAATCGGTCGTGGTGGGCCACGCAATTGCCGACCTTGTTCCGGTCCACCTCAACGAAGTTCGTAGGCGCCGCGAGGATCTGGTGACAACGACCATGGCAGCCGTGAAGGACAGGCTGACGAAGGAAATCACCTACTGGGATCATCGCGCCAACCAGCTCAAGGATCAGGAGTTGGCTGGCAAGATCAACGCCAAGATCAATTCGGGAAAGGCCCGCCAGCGCGCAGATGAACTACAAGCCCGCCTGGAACGGCGAATGGTCGAACTCGAACTTGAACGCCAGATTTCGCCTCTGCCGACCGTCGCTATAGGCGGTTCGCTTGTAGTGCCCGTCGGTCTGCTCAAGAAGATCAATCCCACATCCGACCCGCAGGGCGTGGCAAGCGAAGCTGCATCGGCGGAAGCACGAAAGCAGATGGAACTGCTCGCCATGCGGATGGTCATGGAAGCCGAGAGGTCGCTGGGCAACGAGCCGACGGACGTTAGCGACAGGAAGTGCGGTTACGACATTGAATCGAAAGTTCAGACAGATGGAAAACTGCGGTTCATCGAGGTGAAGGGCCGAGTCTCAGGCGCGCTCACGGTCACGGTTACGCGAAATGAAATCCTCACGGCTCTGAATAAGCCGGATGACTTCATACTCGCTATCGGTCAGTTAGAGAACGGGCAGGAAAAGCTCGTCTATGTTCGACGGCCTTTCCAGTTAGAACCGGAGTTTGCGGTGGAGAGCATCAACTACAAACTCCAGGAGATCCTGAGCCGGGGGGAGGCGCCGGCATGAGCCCGCCGTCTGAACGGAAGAATGAACTCCAGCTGTCGCGCACCGATCTCGCTCAGGCTCTGAATTCTGCCGCTCACGCTGTCGGCAAATATCCCGGGCATGTCGGGCTTCGTTTTGACGCAGGCAGTTTGACCATTGAGGCCGGCAGCACCGTGGCCACCGCGCCCGCGAGCGGATTCTGGACAGTCCCGATATTCGTGGGCGCGTCGTGGGTTCGGCGGATGGGCAAGCGACTTCCCCCTGGCGATCCCATTCATCTGCGGGTCGAGGCAGGAAGACTGTACGTGAATCGCTACTCTGAGGCGTGCTCACCGACGGCTGCGGCGCACATTGTTTGTAATGAGCTTTCCGAAGCCGTCGAGGCGCGGCTGATCCGGGAAGCCGCCCTCATCCTCAGGCCGTTGCGAGTTAATGCCGAAGATCTGGAAACTCTGGTGGCGGAAACGCGTGTGAATGGACCGCTGTCGCCATCCGTGGAAGAGAGGAAGTTGCTCTCGATCATTGCGAAGGCGTGGGTGCTGCTCGCGCCGCTCGGAGTCGAGACCCACGACCTTCGGCAGTTGGTGGATAACACCGTCCGTAAGGCGTGGAAGTGATCTCAAGGGAACTGATGAAGAAGAAGCTTATTGAAGTCGCGTTACCTCTGGAGGCGATCAATAAAGAATCGGCGCGGGAGAAGTCGATCCGGCATGGTCACCCGTCGACGTTGCATCTCTGGTGGG
>CAYUZM010000630.1:0-4305 GCA_964449665.1 uncultured Solibacteraceae bacterium | reverse complement strand
GTGAAGGGGCGCGGCCCCGGAAAGGCTTTAAGAATTTCCGGCGGCAGGGGCTCGGCATGAAGAACCCCGCGAACTGGGAGGTGTTCGGCCAGAATGCAGCGAACGTCACTATCGCGCCGCGGGCGGGATTGTTCCAGGGCCAGGGCGGGCAGACGGCGATCGGCTATGGCGTGGTGATCAACCAGGCCAAGTCGCAGAGCGGCAACTTCGAACGCGACACGCAGGCGTTGATTCAGCAGATGTCGCAAGAAAACCAAGGTATGCGCGTGACGGGCAACCCGCGCGAACAGCGCGTGGATAACAAGCGCGCGTTCCTGACGATGCTTACCTCGTCTTCGCCATGGGGAGGCAACGAAGTGGACTGGCTGGTGACGGTGGAGATGAACGGCGGCATGGTGTACTTCGTCTTCATCGCGCCGGAGCAGGACCTGACCAACGCGCGCGGCGCGTTCGACCAGATGATCACGTCGGTGCGTATCGGCCAATGACGGCGCGATACGACGCGGTTCTGTTCGACTTCGATGGCGTGCTGGTGGACAGCGAGCCGCTGCACCATGAGTGCTGGACCGAGGTGCTGGGGCGCTTCGGTCTGGGGCTGACGTGGGAAGACTACGCGGCCAACTGCATTGGCGTGTCGGATCGCAACATGATTCAGGCGCTGTGCAATATTCACCAGCGGCAGGACCTGTTCGATCCCATCTGGGACCTGTATCCGTTCAAGAAGCAGATTTTCCGCGAGCGCGTGAAGGATCGCGTGCTGATGCCGGAAGCCACGCGCGAGCTGATTGCGGATCTGGCGGTGCTGCCGCTGGCCGTGGTGAGTTCGAGCGGGCGCGCGGAGGTGGAGCCGCCGCTCGAGTATGCGGGCGTGCGGCAGTATTTTCGCGTCACCGTGTTTGGCGAGGACGTGAAGAAGTTGAAGCCCGATCCGGAGCCGTACCTGCTGGCGGCGGAACAGTTGGGCGTGAGCCGGCCGTTGGTGGTGGAGGATTCCGAAGCGGGCATTGCGGCGGGACGCGCGGCGGGATTCGACGTGGTGCGGATCACGGGCGCCGAGCAGACGGCCGAGTTGGTGCGAAGGGCGCTGGCGGGTTAGCGGTTTGCGGTTGGCCTGCGCGGCGTTGCTGTTGGTGGCGGCGGCGTGGGCGCAGGTGCCGTTGGGCAATGGGGAGATTCTCATTCTGGTGGGGCCGCCGGGCAGCGGGAAGTCGCTGCAGGCGGCGCGGTTGAGTAAGAAGTATAAGATTCCGGCGGTCTCGCTGGCGAGCGTGGTGGGTGAGCACTTGAAGAGCGGTCGCGACGTGCCGAAGGCGGTGCGGGCGAGCGTGGCGGCAGGTGAGTTCGTGGACGATCGGACGGCGATCGGGTTGGTGGGCGTGCGGATTGAGAAGCCCGATGCGGCGCGCGGATTTATTCTTGATGGGTATCCGGCGAGCGAGGCGCAGGCGAAGCATCTGGAGAAGTTCATTGGGCTGCATAAGCTGCCGAGGCCGATTGTGCTCGTGCTGACGGCGCCCGATGAGGTGATGCGCGAGCGCTTACGGAAGCGCGGGCGCGCCGACGATACGCCGGCAAACATCGAGAGGCGAATTGCGGAATTTCACAAGGAGCGGGCGTTTTTGGAGGGCTGGTACACGACGCAGAATTCGGTGACGGCCGATTCGACGGGGGATCCGGCGCGGGTGTTCGCGCGCGTGGAGCGGGCGTTGGAAGAGGTGTTTGCGAGAAGGGCGCTGAAGGTGCGGTGATGGTTGCGTTCGGCCAGTTATTTGCACTTTCCCGGACGCGAGGGTTTTTGGGCGAAAACGAATCGCTCTGAGTCCCAAACGTAGTGAACGCAAGTTTGCTTGCGGCGGCCTTTTGACTCCTCGGTCCTCTGAACGGCAATCACACGGGGCGAGTCAGAAGAATTCGTATCCGGGAAGGTTATATGGCTACTTTCTGAGCCAGCCATGTTGTAGGCATCTTCAACGATATCGACAACTTTAAAGAGTTGTCCATCCAACATGCGATAGATCTGGATGTGTGTCTCCCCGACGCCAGTTCCTTGGCTTCCACCGGCACGAATGACGATATCGTTGGTGCCGTACCAGACGGACTGCTTGAGGTCAAGGAACACCTCAGGCATGTGTCCGCTTGGTCCGCAGCACATAAAGCGACCGGCATCCCACCAGACGTCATTTTGCTTCTTGAGAACCAAGGCTGTAGCGTCCGAATTGATCCTTACGATGAGCACCCGTTCCATCTGCTCATCCGCATCGAGGTTGACAGCAAAGTATCGGACGTCGTGGGCGTGGCCCACTCCTGTTGATGATATTTCAAACTTTGCGAGCGCCTGCTGATACTGTTTCGCATCAGCCGAGACGAGTTGAGTGAATAAGGCATCCGGATCGCCGCTCAGCATGCGGCGAGGCACTGCAGCGGTTTGAAGAATTATGTTCGGGAGAGGTTCTTTTGTGGCGACCACTGAATAATGCTGGGCAGAGCAGGCGCACACGAGAGATGTTGTGCATAGAAATACACGTAAGTTCAACATATGAGTTCACACGCCCTTGTGGATAGCACTTCGGCCGTGCCCTCAAACTTGCCGGCGCTCTCCGAACTTGCGTTGCCCAGCAGGCTGCGGGCGTAGACTCCTTGCGCGATGGAGGCCATGCGGAAGAGGGAAAAGGCCATGTAGAAGGGCCAGTGTTCGATGGCATCGCGGCCGGTGCGGGCGCTGTAGGCGGCGATGTATTCGGCTTCGCTGGGGATGCCGAGGGCAGGGAGGTCGAGGCCGCGGAGTCCGGAGTATTGGCCGTGGTTGAGGTTCCAGGGCATGCAGTTATAGGCGAGGTCGGCGAGAGGGTGTCCGAGGGTGGAGAGTTCCCAATCGAGGATCGCCACAACGCGGGGCTCGGTGGGGTGGAAGAGGAGGTTTTCCATGCGGAAGTCGCCGTGGGCGATGACGCTTTCCGGGGCGGGGGTGGAATTTGGCGCGGTGGAATTTGGCGCGGTGGAATTGGATGCGGCGGAGGACGCCGGGGGAGCGGGAATGTTGGCGGGCAGCCAGTCCATCAAATGCTGCATGGCGGGAAGAATTTCGGGCGTCGAAGCCACGTACTGTTGCGACCAGCGGGCGATCTGTCGTTCGAAGTAGTTGCCCGGTTTGCCGTAATCTTCGAGGCCGGCGGCGCGGTAGTCGACGCGGTGGAGTTGGGCGAGTGTGGCGTTCATGGCATCGAAGAGCGCGGCGCGTTCGGCGGGCGCCAGGCCGGGCAAGGTGAGATCGCGGAAAACACGCCCTTCGATGTACTCCATGAGGTAGAACGGCGTGCCGATGACGGCCGCGTCCTCGCAGAGCAGCAAAGGGCGCGGCACGGGGATGCCTTGCGCGGCGAGCGCCGACATAACGCGGAACTCGCGTTCAACGGCGTGGGCCGAGGGCAGCAGGTCGCCGTGAGGCTTTTTGCGCAGGACATAGCGCGCCGGTGGGCCGGCAGCGTGGCCCGCGGCGGCCATGTTCCCACCCGCCGGCGCCTCAATGAGGAACGTGGGATTCGACTGGCCGCCCGCGAACTGGCGGATTTCGAGAGGCGCGCGGAAGCCTTCCATGTGGCGCGCCAGGTGTTGTGCAAGCGCCGCCTCATTGAAGGCATGGCCAACGCGAACGCCGATGATCTGCTGCCCAAGCATCGGGGTTAGCATACACTGATCGTCATGCTGGTTTATGTGTTCTGGCATCAACCGAAAGCTGGCGTCGCGCTGGATGAATACGCGGGCGCGCTGCTGGCCTTCGAGGCCGTGTTCAAGGCGCAGGGCGATGTGGAGGATATCCAGTCGTTCCGCATGGAGTCCGTGCCGTGGTTTGGCGGCGGGGCGAAGGTGTATGCGGACTGGTACACGATGGCGGATTCGTCGCGGCTCGATCCGGTGACGCAGCATGCCGTCACGGGGCCGTGCGAGAAACCGCATCAGGCGATTGCGGCGATGACGGGCAGCGGGGCGGGGAGTTTGTACGACATTACCTATCCGGGGTGCCCGATCGACGAGGCGCGGCACAGCATTTGGCTTTCCAAGCCGAATGGGATGAGCTACGCCGATTTTCGGTCGAAATGGTCCTCATTGGAGGTTGCGGGCGTGTGCCTGTTGCAGCGGCGCATGGCGTTGGGCCCGTCGCCGGAGTTTTGCGTGATGAGCGTGGAGGCGGTGCCGTTGCCGGAGGGGTTGAGCGGAGAGACGCGCGCACTGGCGCCGATTGGGCAGGTGTGAGAAGAGGAGATCCATGGCCGATTTAGTGGGATATGCGGTTGAAGAGGGCGTCGC
>CAYUZM010000629.1:0-4305 GCA_964449665.1 uncultured Solibacteraceae bacterium | reverse complement strand
GCCGGGGCACATCAGCATCACGCCGATGTTTTCGTGCTTCAACTCGATCCGCAGCGCTTCGGTGAAGCCCATCAAGCCCCACTTGGAAGCGGAGTACATGGTGAACCACGGCAGCGGCAACATGCCCGCGATCGAACCCATGTTCACAATGCAGCCGCGCGGCTGGCTGGAGTTCTTGCGAAAGTGCGGGATCGACAGCTGCACCATGCGCAGGGCGGCGAAAACGTTCAGTTCGAAAAGCGAACGAACGGCGTCGATGTCCACGTCGGCGGTAGGACGGTACAATCCAACGCCCGCGTTGTTCACCAGGACGTCGAGGCGTCCGAAGCGGCTCACGGTTTCGGCCACCGCCCGCTGCCGGATCTCCTCGTTGGTGAGGTCGCCCACCACGCGCAGCACGCCGGGCCCACCGACCTTCGCCAGCGCCTCGCCGTTCCGCGCCACCAGGCACAACTTCGCTCCGCGCCGCTCCAACTCGCGCGCGCAGGCCGCGCCGATGCCGCCGCTGGCGCCCGTGATCAGTACAATCTTGTTCCGCAATTCCATCGTGTTCGTGAATTTGTTTTTCGCCGGAGGTGGCTTCGCCCAACGGGGGAAAGCGATAATCGTAACATGCAGGAAGAACTGTTGCCGCTGTTTCCGCTTTCGCTGGTCCTGCTTCCGCAGAACATCGTGCCTTTGCACATTTTCGAGGAGCGCTATAAGGAAATGATCGGCGAGGCGATCGGCAACCAGAGCGAATTCGGCATCGTATTGGCGGCCAACGACGGCATTTTGAGCATCGGCTGCACGGCTTCCGTCGAACGCGTGCTGAAGCAATATGACGACGGCCGCATGGACATCATCGGGCTCGGCAGGCGCCGGTTTCAGGTAAAGGAACTCGACCAGGAGCGCGCGTTCCTGCGAGCCACGGTGACCTACTTCGAAGATGAGGTGGATTTTGCGCCCGAAGAGCTGCAGGGCAAGGCGCGCGAGGTGCACGACCGCTTCGAATCGGCGGCCGATCTACCCACGCAGGGCGGCCTGCTTAGCTTCATGCTGGCGCAAAGCGTGCGCGATCTCGAACTGCGCCAGCAGTTGCTGATGTCGCGCTCGGAGAGCGAACGCCTGCGCATGTTGATCGAATTTCTGCCCAAGCAGCGAGAGCGCGAGCAGTATGTGGTCCACATGAAAGAGGTGGCGCCTCGCAACGGGCATGGCAAACACCATCCGAAGGATTCGGAGGCACCTGAAGCGTGAGCCGGCTTTCCGTCTTCATCGACGCCGACGACACGTTGTGGGAGAACAACGTGTTCTTCGAGCGGGCGTTCGACAAGTTCGCCGCCTACCTGAATCACTCCACGATGGACGCCGCGCAGGTGCGGGCCGCGCTCGACGAGATCGAACACGTCAACAACCGCATCCATGGCTACGGCTCGGCCAACTTCGCGCGCAACCTGCGCCAGTGCTTTGAGCAGCTATCGGAGCGCGCTACTTGCGCGGCCGACCTCGAATGCATAGGCGAGATCGAGCATGACTTGCTACACCATCCGATGGAACTGATCGAAGGCGTCGAGGAAACGCTTGCCTACCTGAGCGAGCGCCACCACCTGACGCTGTGCACCAAAGGCGCACCGGCCGAACAGCGCGCCAAGCTGGAGCGCAGTGGCCTCACCGGCTTTTTCCACCACGTCGAGGTCGTCAAAGAGAAGGACGTGGCGCTCTACCAACGGCTCGGGTCGGCGCTTCCGGCGGCGTGGATGGTAGGTAACTCGCCCAAGTCCGACATCAATCCCGCGCTGGAGGCGGGGCTTTCGGCGGTCTATATTCCGCATCCGCACACGTGGCACCTGGAGCACGAAGAGGTGCCGCACACGCATGAGCGGCTGGTGGTGATCGGCAAATTCGCGGCGCTGCGGGACCTCTTTTAGTGCCGCGCCAGCCTTCCCGGCAAGAGAAAGCCCGCACTTCCTCCGGCGAAATTTTACAGAGCCGGACGGCACGCCTGCTGGACGGTGGCATATACTGTGGACAACTTCGCGAAATGCAGGCCAGTCTTCGCCGGACATTCGCGCTGGGGAGGTTTCCCATGAATCGATTCTGTTTCCTCGCCGCCGTCACGCTGGCGGCTGGTTCGCTTCTGTCGCAGGAGCAGCAACCGCAGCCGGGCGCTGGTGCGGGTGCCCCGGCGCCGTCGCCAGGACCTGGAACCACACCGGGCATCGGCACGCCGGGCAATCCGGGACAAGGCCGCCCCACCAACCCCTTCCCCGACCCAGGCCAACAGCGGCAGCAGTTCCCCGAAATGCAGCGGCCCATTTTCATCTCGGGCAAGGTCGTTACCGACGACGGCACGCCCCCGCCCGAACCGGCTACCATCGAGCGCATCTGCGGCGGCGCGAACGCGCGCCCGGAAGGCTATACCGATTCCAAGGGCCGCTTCAGTTTTGAACTCGGACGCAACATGGGCATGATGCAAGATGCCAGCGTGAGCAACAGCAACGACCCATTCAACCGTGGCGGCATGGGCTCCCGGGGCATGGGCAACATGGGAGGCATCGGCGGCATGGGCGGCGGCGTTTCCGAACGCGATCTCATGGGGTGCGAAATTCGCGCCAGCCTGCCCGGCTATGTATCGTCGATCGTCAATCTCAGCGGCCGCCGAGTGATGGACAACCCCGACATCGGCACGATCATCCTGAAGCGCATCGCCGGCGTGGAGGGCATGACATTTTCGATGACATCGGCCATGGCCCCGAAAGACGCCAAGAAGTCTTACGACAAGGCCCGCGATCAGCTCAAGAAGAAGAAGTTCGACGAGGCCCAGAAGGAGTTGGAGAAAGCCGTCGGGATGTATCCGAAATACGCCGTGGCTTGGTACGAGCTGGGCATGATTCATCAGCAGGCAAGCCGCAAGGAAGACGCGCGCAAAGCTTACGAAGAGTCGCTCAAGGCCGACAACAAGTACATCAACCCATATCTGCAGATGGCGGTACTCTCGGCGGGCGAAAACAATTGGAAGGAAGTGGACGAAGCCACGGACCGCGTAATTCAGCTCAATCCGGTCAACTTCCCACAGGCTTACTTCTTCAACTCAGTGGCCAACTACAACCTCCAGAACTTCGACGAAGCGGAAAAGAGCGCGCGCGAAGCCGTGAAGCTCGACGGACAGCACCGCTGGCCCAAGGCACAGCACCTGCTTGGCATTCTGCTCGCCGGGAAGGGCGAAAACCAGGCGGCCCTGGAAAACATGCGCGGCTACCTGAAATTCAACCCGAACGGCAGTGACAAGTCCGCCGTCGAGAAGCAGATCGCTGAAATTGAAGAACGGCTCAAGGGCGGCACGGCGCAGGCCCAGCCCTAAGCGCGTGTAACCCGCGATTCACCGGTTCGGCGCGCGGGCACGTGGGCGTCCTGGAGATTCACAGACTCCTCTACGAGATAGAGCGGCCGTCCCTTGCTCTCTTCGTAGATGCGCGCGACATATTCGCCCAACAGCCCCAGCGCCACCAGCGTGACGCCGGAGAAGATCACCTGCACCGCAATCAGCGATGCCCAGCCCTGAACGGTGGCGTGCAGCACAAGCGCGGCGTAGATCGTATAGCCGAGATACAGGAAACCAGCCAGCGCCGTCGCAATGCCCAGCAGAAGGCTGGCGCGCAGAGGCAGCGCGGAAAACGACGAGATGCCCGTCCAGGCGAACTTGAGCATCTTCCACATGCCGAACTTGGTCTTGCCGGCCACGCGCGGCGGACGCGCAAACGGAAGGATCACTTCTTTGAATCCGGCCCACGCCGCCATGCCGCGTAGAAACCTGTGTTGTTCGCGCATGCCTCGCAGCGCGGCCGCGGCGCGAGGTCCATACAGCCGGAAGTCGCCCACCTCGGGCTTCATGCGCTCATCCACAAACCGGCGCATGAGACCGTAGAACAGCCGCGCCGTGATGAGCTTCACGGCCGATTCACCATCGCGGCGGCTCCGCTGTGCCGACACCACTTCATAACCCTGCAAATGCAGGCGCACCATCTCGGGCAGCAGTTCGGGCGGATCTTGCAGGTCGGCATCCATCACCACGACGGCGTCGCCGCGGGCGGCGTCGAGTCCCGCCGTGATGGCCGCCTGCTGGCCGAAGTTGCGGCTGAATCGCAGATAGCGAATGCGCGGGTCACTCGCGGCAAACTCCTTGGCGACCTCGCCCGTGCGGTCGGAGCTGCCATCGTCAACGAAGATGACTTCATAGGTGAACGGCTGCGTATCGAGCGCGGCCCGCAGCGCCGGAACCAATAGGCGGAGACTCTGCTCTTCGTTATAGGCGGCAACCACCAT
>CAYUZM010000628.1:0-4312 GCA_964449665.1 uncultured Solibacteraceae bacterium | reverse complement strand
GTAGCGCCCCTCGTTGAACACGTCGTAGGGGGGCAGCAGGCGCTTGATCTGCACAAAAACAACCGCGCCATCCCGGATGACAACCGCCCGGTTGGTGACGCGCTTGCCGGTGTCGTCGATCGACGGACCGATCGCGCCCACGATGACATCGGTCGGCAAGCCGCGCGTGGCCGCCGTGAGCCGCTCCAACTCCTGCTCGGCGCGCGCGAGGAAGCTGGGTTTTTCCAGCAGATCGCGCGGCGGATACCCGGTGATGGCGAGTTCGGGAAACACTACCACCTGTGCGCCGCCCTCGGCCGCTTTGCGGGCCGCGGCCAGTATCCGGTCGACGTTGCGCGACAGGTCTCCAACGGTTGTGTTGATCTGGGCGAGAGCGATTTTCATGCGGGAAACCACCATTGTAGCGAGGCGGCCGCACAGCCAACTGTGGTAGAGATGTGGGATGCCACGTTCGCTCGATAGGCGAGATTTTCTTCAACTTCCGGCCGCTCTTGCCGCCGCCGCACCGCTTCCTTTCCTGGCCTCGCCGGCGCTCGCCGCCGAAAAGGCATGGGAGGGCATCTTTGTCATCATGCAGACGCCGTTCCTCGACGATCTGGCCATCGATGAGGAGTCGCTCCGCAAGGAGACCGATTTCCTGGCGCGCGGCCGCGTGCATGGCGTCGTCTGGCCGGCGGGCGCCGGTGAAACGAACTCGCTTTCTTACAACGAGCGCATGCGCCACACGGAATCCGTCGTCAAGGAAGCCAAGGGGCGCACCACTGTCCTGATCGGTGTGCACGGAGTCAACAAGTTCGAAGCGATGGACTACGCCCGCCATGCCGAAAAGATTGGCGCCGACGGCCTGCACGTCCTGGGACCGACCGACGGCACCGGCGACAACGAAATTCTCACCGACTACTTCACCTCCGTTGCCTCGGTTTCCAAGCTGCCCATGTGCATTCAGGTTTCGAACGCCGGAATGTCCACCGATTTTCTGCTGCGCATGGCTGACCGCATTCCCACGCTGCGCATTCTGAAGCTGGAAGCCGGCGACGTGCCGCACGATGTGACCCGCGTAGTGAAGGAACGCAAGCGCCCGCTCATCCCCTCCACCGGCGGCGGTGCGATGAACCTGTACAACGAGATGGAACGCGGCTCCGGCGGCACAATGGCCGGCGCGGGATTCGCCGACATCCAGGCCGAGGTGTGGGATCTCTACAAGGCGGGCAAGAAGAAGGAGTCGCACGACCTCTTCCAGAAGTTCCTGCTCTCGGCCGTGCTCGAACGCCGCACGACGTTCGTTCTGCAGAAGGAAATTTTGCGTCGCCGCGGAATCTTCAAGACCGTCGTCATGCGCCGGACGCGCAAATTCACGATGGATGCGGCTGACCTGCGCGAACTCGACCAGATTATGGAGTTGCTGCGGCCTCACTTCCGCGTATAGCGGCGATTCGCACCTCGAGATCGAGCTTGCCGCGCAAGGTGTTGACCATGATGCACCCCCGCGCGGCGATCTCGACCAGTTTCTCCAACTCGTCGCGGTCTTCACACTCAGCGGACACCAGCAGCGAAATGCCCGTGAATTGCGGGGGCGTGCCGTCGAGCGTCCCCGTCACTTCAGTTTGAACCGCGCCGACGAGCGCTTCGCGTGCCTTGATCGCCGCCAGCAGATTGCTCACGAAGCAGCCCCCGACGGAGGCGAGAAAGAGTTCTCCGCCCATAGGGCCCGAATCTGTTCCACCCTTTTCCGTGGGTCTATCGATCAAAAGGCTGTGGCTTCGAATCGTGGCCTCCGACGCAGAAGGAGAGGATTGGCGTAACTGAACGGTAATGCGTGAGGACATCTCAGACCGATGTTACATCGGAGGGGGCAGGGGAACGGGCGAAGCGGTTGGTTGCGGGGGGTTGCAACGCTCCGAATGCACTCGTGTTCTCGTTCCGACTTGCACTGGCTTCTCGCCCGTCCGTGGTTCTTCCGTCAGAGCGCGCCTGCCGCTAGCTACTGACCAGGGCGTCTGAAAGGAGCCATGCATGCACCATCCATGAAGTGGTCAAGTAGTTTTGCAGTCTCCTTGTCCACTTTGGAGTACGAAGCAGTTTCACCGAACTTCCCGAGAGTTCGCCAACGAGTGCCGTCTTGCCATTCCCCTTTGGAATCCAAAATTGTAAAGCCTTCAACTTCAAAGCTGTCTTCCTCGAACGTCACGGATTTCCAAACAACGCTGTCGAGCGGCGCTCCGAAACTCCACATCGGGCCACTACCGTGACCGATTCCGACGTCACCTTTCCTCGCCTTGAGGAAATAGCCCCGGATTCCGTAGTCAATATCCTTACCTTGCTTGCCAGCCTGTATCTCGGGCTTTGGAGCGAAGCGAAACAACGCTCCCCATCCTTCGAGCGACTCGTACCTTCCCGTCGGGGAGCATCTTGGCAGTGTGCGTTTTATGGATTTGAGCACCAACCGCTGCTGGCTGCTCGAGGCAATATCCCGAGTGCGAAGAAAAGCGCTGGCGTACCCTAGTTTCCGAACCACGATCAGGGGGGCGTTTGTAGTTACTGAAAATCGACCCTGAGCATCGGTATTGGTGCTGCCACCGGGAACGGTTCGAGTTGCAGTATGCCCGATCTCAGCGTCTTTCACGGGAACCCCAACTTCGTCGACGACAACGCCCTGGATGGTCCGGGAGTCGAGTAAGAGCAGGTCCTTGTATGCTTGTCCGTTTAGGATCGCTGCGAGGACAACACTGAGTCCAATGGTCCGCATGCAGTCGATTCTATCCGGGAATCACTGCATCATTTCCGAGGGGAGACTTGGCTGAAGCAAACTAGATGGATCTAATCTTGGTTGCGGGGGGTGGATTTGAACCACCGACCTTTGGGTTATGAGCCCAACGAGCTACCAGGCTGCTCCACCCCGCAACAGTATGGTAGCAACCCGCTTCCTACCCGGTCAACCGATTGGGCCACATTATCTCCGTTCGTTCGCCAGTCCCTCTTCACGAAATCTGGTGAGAGAGGCATCCCGTGTCCGGCACTAGATGGACGGCGAATGCCCAGTCATGAAGAACGACAAAACTCCCACCTCCCGCACGGGTGAGCGCGCGGCGCCTTCCGCCCCCACCTATGGCCTCAAGCCCCCGCTGAGCGCTGAACTCAAGCAGCAAGCCCTTCACAACGTTGTCGCCGCCATCGGCAAAAGTTTCGGCATTGGCACCGTCGTGCGATTGGGCGACCGCGAATCCATCATGGCCATGGATGTGATCCCCACCGGCGCGCTTTCAGTCGACCGCGCTCTCGGCATCGGTGGCTTTCCGCGAGGCCGCATCACGGAAATCTTCGGGCCTGAGTCCTCGGGCAAGACCACGCTGGCGCTTCACGCGGCGGCAGAGGCGCAACGCCAGGGCGGGAACGCCGCCTTTATCGACGTGGAGCACGCGCTCGATGCCAAGTATGCGAAGAACCTCGGCGTCGATACCGACAACTTACTCGTCTCGCAGCCCGACTACGCCGAACAGGCGCTCGAAGTCGCCAGCAGCCTCATCAGTTCGCACGCCATCGACCTGTTGATCCTCGACTCCGTCGCCGCGCTCGTGCCCAAGGCCGAACTGGAAGGCGAGATGGGTGATAACTTCGTCGGAGCGCATGCGCGGCTCATGTCGCAGGCCATGCGTAAACTTACGGGCATCGCCGCCAAGACCAATACCTGCCTCATCTTTATCAATCAGATTCGCGAGAAGATCGGTGTCATGTTCGGGAGTCCCGAAACCACCACGGGCGGCCGCGCCCTCAAGTTCTACTCGAGTATTCGTTGCGATATTCGCCGTTTGACCGCCATCAAGGAAGGCGAAACGGTCATCGGGAACCGCACCCGGGTTAAGGTGGTCAAAAACAAGTGTGCGCCGCCATTCCGCGAATGTGAGTTCGATGTTCTCTATGGACAGGGGATTTCGCTCGAAGGCGATCTGATCGATCTCGGCGCCGAAAATGGCGTGCTCGAAAAGGCTGGCTCCTGGTTCAGCTATGGCGGCCAGCGCATCGGTCAAGGCCGCGACAACGTGCGCCAGTTCCTGCGCGAAAACCCGGAAATCCGCTCGCGCCTGACGGAAGAACTTCGCGAAAAGCTCGGTTTCACCGCCATGGACGAGGCCATTCGCACGCGCGGCGAAGAATGGAAGGCCGCCTCCGGTCTCTAGTGCCGCTTCTCTAGCGCCGCTTCCAGCCGCTGACGCCCCGCAACGCTATACTGGAGGGTCTCCCCCAAACGAGTTCCCGGAGGTCCTCCCGTATGGATGAAAAGGAAAAATCGCGCGCCCTAGCCGCCGCGCTCGGC
>CAYUZM010000627.1:0-4313 GCA_964449665.1 uncultured Solibacteraceae bacterium | reverse complement strand
GTGGTGCGGCGCAGGCTTCCAGCAGAAGGCCGGCGGCGACGGCGCAACAGATGGCGCCCAAAACGGCCGGCAGCCAGTGTTCGCCGGCAAGCTGCGTTTCGATCTCCACGGATTGCGGGCCGGCATGCGCGGTGAAACGAAGCCGCCCCGGCCAGCAACTGGAGACGTTACTCGCCCAAACATCGTATTCGGGCGAACGGCCGAACAGGAACACGCGCCCCTTGCACTTGTCCGCCATCGCGCGGACGTACGGATCGTCGCCGTGGAGCACGGCAATGCGGCGCCGCCCGATGCCGCGCAGCAGGCTGGCCTTTTCGCGGGCCATGGCCTCGAGGTTCGGGAAGGCGTTCGTGTGCTGGTAGCCAACGGCGAGCACGACGGCGATGTCGGGGTCGATCTGAAGCGAAGCGCGATGGAGCGCGCCGGGCAGTTTGGTGCCCACCTCGATCACCGCAAAGCGGTGCCGGAAGCGTGTCCGCAGCAGACTCTGGGCCAGCGCGCTGCGGGCGTTGTTCGTGCTCGCCGACCAGTTGATGGGAGAGTGCGATGCAAGAATCGCGGCCAGGCACTTTGTGGATGTGGATTTGCCGTAGCTGCCGGTGACGGCGATGAACCGGGTGCGCACCATCAGCCGGCGCCAGAGCGCGGCGGCGGCGGCCACGGCCATAGGCGCGCGGCGGCGGAGGAACGGATGGCCGCTAAAGGGGCGCGGGCGGCTGCCCGGTTGCCAGGGCGAGCCGGGAGGAGCTGCGGTTGCGGGCGGTTCGGAAGGCTGCTGACTCATTCGCCGTGGTGGCAGTATACACTCCGGCGGCGGTCACTTCGTGACCAATTCCCCTCGCAACCCCAACTGCTTCAAGCTGCGGTCGATCCACAGGCGGGTGAGCTTTTCCTGCAGTCCGTTTTGGCCGAGCCGCTCGTTCAGGCAGCCAAAATCGACCTCGTCGAGCGGCTGGTCCTGGTTGAAGCAGGAGAACACCACGCGCTCTTTTCCGGTAACCGGGTCTTTGTGCTTCTGCAGGCACTGCGCGCAAATCTCTTTCATCATGCACTGCATGGGCGAGTTGATGGAGGCAATGGCGACGTGGCCGGCGGGCAGCAGATCCTTGAGCACGGTGTGCCGCGCCTGGCCCACGGCGGCCATCATGCGGTCAGAGCCGATGGCGATGATGCGCTCCACCTCTTGCAGGCGGATGGGCGTGTTCACTTCCGTGCCGTACCACTTGATCGCCTCGACGATGTTGCCGACAAAGCCGCGATCGCCGGGACGCGAGCGTTCGAAGCCCGGAGCCTCGTCGCAGCACCAGACGATGCAATCGGCCGCGCGCTCGATCTCGTCGATCTTGTAGCGGTCGATCATCTTCTTGTAGCCGGCGAAATAGATGACGCGCGAGCCGTGGGCGCGCAGCGTCTGGCCGATGGAGAACAGAACGGCGTTGCCGAGTCCGCCGCCGACCAGCATCACGGTTTCCCCGGCGGGCGTTTCGGTGGGCGTACCGGTGGGGCCCATCAGTACGACGGGCTCGCCCGGTTCGAGCATGGCGCAGAGGTCCGACGAGCCGCCCATCTCGAGCACGATGGTCGAGAGCAGGCCCTTTTCGCGGTCCACTTGCGCGCCGGTGAGGGCGAGGCCCTCCATGGCCAGGATGGTGCCATCGACGTGTTTGGCGCGCGTCTCAAAATTTTGCAGGCGGTAGAACTGGCCCGGCTGGAAGGCGCGCGCGGCGATGGGCGCTTCGACCACGACTTCGATGATATTCGGCGTCAGGCGCACAATCTCTTTCACGCGCGGACGCAGCTCGCGGTTCAGCCGGTCGAGAAGTTCGACGGGCGTTGGACCTTCGGGCGCGCGCGATTTGAGACGGCGGTCGACGATGGGCGCCCCGGCCTTGGCGCTCGCCATCGCCTTGACGACGTTGCCCGCGAAGGATGGATGCAGGTCGCCGAAGAACGAAATAGCGCGGCCGTCGCCGAGCACCGACGTGAGCACGCCGGGCTTGGTGGGCTTGGTGTTCTTTTCCGGCTTCAGCGGCGTGCCGTCCTCGTCGAGGGCGCGGAAAAACTTGCCGTCGAGGGTGAACGAATGGGGGTCTTCGCGCTGGGCGACCGTGTTCGGTTGGGTGCCCGCGGCGACCAGAATCGAGCGCGCGGCGAGCGTGACGCGTTCCCCGGTGGGGCGCAACTTTCCGGCTGCGTCGTCCCAAGCCTGCTTTTCGCAGGTGAGCGAAGCGGCGTGGCCAAAGCGATCGACGCCCACGCCCGCGGGCGATAGACCCTCGCTGAACCAGATGCCCTCTTCGAGCGCCAGCCGGACTTCCTCGTGGTTGAGCGTGTAGCTGGGCGCGTCGATGAGGCGGCGGCGGTAGGCGATGGTCACACCGCCCCAGGAGTGGAGCAGCGGCAGGTAGTTCGGTTCGCGTCCTTCGGCGCGCGCGGCGGCGTCTTCGTCGCGCAGCAGGTGCGCGTGTTTCAGGAATTCGTCGGCGATCTCGCGGTCCTCTTCTCTCCAGAACCGCCGGACCTCTTCTTCGCCCCGTTCGCGGACCAGCACTTCATAGCGCGCGGCGAACTTTTTCACCTGGCGCGGATAGTAGGCGAGCGACTCGGTTGCCGTGTCGATGGCGGTCAGGCCGCCGCCGATCACCACCACCGGCATGCGCATTTGCAGGTTGGCGATGGATGCCGATTTCGCCGCGCCGGTGAGCTGCAGCGCCATCAGGAAGTCCGAGGCCTGCCGCACGCCGCGCGCCAGGCCGTTCTCCATGTCGATCACGGTCGGGCGTCCCGCGCCGGCGCACAGGGCGATGTGGTCGAAGCCCAGGGCGAAGGCCGTTTCGGCCGTCAAGGTGCCGCCGAAACGCACGCCGCCGAACATCGCGAACTCGCCGCGGCGCTCCAGCAGCAGGCGGATGATCTTGAGAAAGTTCTTGTCCCACCGCACCGTGATGCCGTATTCGGCCACGCCGCCGAAGCCCGCCATCACGCGGTCGTCGAGGTCCTCGTAGAGCTGATCTAGGCTGTAAACCGGTTGGAACGGGACGCGCTGGCCTCTGGTATCGACGCCCGAAATATGCTCGGGCAGCGGCTCGATTTTGAGTCCATCGACGGCCGCCACGGTGTGGCCCTCTTGCATCAACTGGTGGGCCAGGGTGTAGCCGGCCGGTCCGAGGCCCACGATGAGCACCTTGTAGCCCGATGCCGCGGCGGGCATCCAGCTTTCGAAATTGAGCGGATTCCAGCGCGTGAGCAGCGAGTAGATTTCGAAGCCCCACGGCAGCGCCAGAACATTTTTGAGCGCCCGCGTTTCGGCCTGCGGAATGTTCACGGGCTCCTGCTTCTGGAAGATGCAAGCCTTCATGCAGTCGTTGCAAATGCGGTGCCCGGTGCCGGCGACCAGAGGATTGTCGATGGTGATGATGGCCACGGCGCCCAGCGGCTGTCCGGCCACCATCGCCTCATGCATCTCGGAGATCTTTTCGTCCAGCGGACAACCGGCGAGCGTGACGCCGAAGACGCTCTCCTTGAACTCGCCGGTCTTCTCTTTGATGCCGGTGCGGCAGGAGTCCTTCGCCTGGTTGTGGCAGTGGATGCAGTAGCTGGCTTCGTCCAGCGCGCCCGTGGTGGAGGTGCCATGGTCGGTCAGGTGGAACGCCTGGCGGTGGCGCCACTCGTGGGCGGGAAGCTGGAATTTGTCCACGGTTCCCGTGACGGCGTTGGCGGTGAGCGTCTCAATGGGCACCAGACGGAAGGGATCGATCTTGTCGGCCTTCTTGAAGAGCACGCCGTGCTTGTGTTCGTGTTTGCCTTCGTTGGTGAGCGACGACCAGGCGGCATACCGCGCCGCAGCGGCCAGTTGCTCGGCATGGGCCGGTTCATCGGCCAGCCAGCGTTCGACGCCGCGCGCATAGGAGAGCTCGGTGATGGGCTCGCCCAGGAAGCGCTCCAGCGCGGCTTCGAGCGCGTCGATGTCGATCGCCGCCGCTTCTTCCGGCTTGATCGCCAGCACGGCTTTGCTGCGCTGCACGAATTTGCGCTTGACGGCATAGAGCGGGGCCAGCGCGTTGTACTCGCCGCGCAGCGCGTTGAGTTCGGCCTGAATGCCGAACAACTCCCCGATGAAATCCTCAAACAACGGGCTGAGGTCGAGGATCAGCCGGGAGCGATCTTTGAGCGAGAGCCCGGCGGGGGCTTTGCGGGCCTCGTGCAGGCGGTCGGCCAAGGGTGCGCCGGCGGCGCGCAGCCAGGCCAGAAAGGCCGAGTCCACGCGGGCAAGGCCCGGCTGGGAGTACAAGTCCTCCAGGGTCAAATCGAAT
>CAYUZM010000626.1:3308-4314 GCA_964449665.1 uncultured Solibacteraceae bacterium | reverse complement strand
CGTTGGGGCCGCCGGGGCTGTCGGCGACGAACGGCTGGGCCCCGGCCGCCTTGAAGTGTCGACCCCGGGACGCCTGGATCGGCTGGCCCCGGGCGCTCCAGTGGCGGCGCCTGCCCTTCGTCGTTAATAACGTCCGCTTCTGCGTGCTCCCGGGCTGGGCCCGGCCCAATCTCGCCTCGCAGATTCTCGCGCGCAATCTGCGGCGCCTCAACCGCGACTGGGAAGGCGCGTACGGCCACCCGGTGCTGCTCGCCGAGACCTTCGTGGATGCGGCCCGCTTCCGGGGCACCTGCTACCGCGCGGCGGGCTGGCAGTGCCTGGGCACCACCCGGGGCTTCGCCAAACGGAACACGGGCTACGTGGCCCACGGGCACCCCAAGACGGTGTGGGTGCGGCCGCTCCGGCCCGGGGCCCACGCCCGCACCCGCACCCGCATCCGCGATTGGCCTAGCGCCGCCGGGAAACCGCACAATCCGCTCCGCCACCGCGCGCGCCGCCGTGCCGCTAATGCGCACCACGCCAACGCCGCCCCGCCCGGGAGGCGTCGAGACGGCAACAATGGTGTCGGTGGGGTTCACCTCGCCCCGAATGCCGTTTGGGAATGCCTGCCGCTAGTGCCGCGGACCACGGTCGCCGCCGCCCGGTCCACGGCGATCTCCGCCGCGTCCGCCGCCAGGACCGCCACGACGGTCGCCACCGCGTCCGCCGCGATCTCCACCCGGTCCACGTCGATCGCCGCCCGGGCCGCCGCGTCCACCGCCTGGACCGCCACGGTCGCCACTCCGTCCCCGCGGAGGCGGAGGCGCGGCCGGTCTCGGCGAAGAAGGCATATCGGCCGGATAGATCACCACATTGCGCCGGGGCTCCATGCCTTCGCTCCCCCTGCGAATATCGGCCTGGTCGCCCAGCACCAGGTGAATCAGCCGCCGCCCGCCGCCGGACATCCTGTTGAACCGGAACCGGCCGTTCCCCCCGCCCCCCCTGGCCGGCGCGACACGTCCCGTCC
>CAYUZM010000626.1:0-3298 GCA_964449665.1 uncultured Solibacteraceae bacterium | reverse complement strand
CATCTACTACCTCGAACGCGGCTACGACCGGGTCTCCGGTTTCGTGCACCGGGCACCGCACCTGGTCGGCCGCGAACAGTGCGTTCGCCCGCAGTTCTTCAATGCGCATCAGGCGCATGTCGTCGATGTCGAATCGGATGCGGCTATGGTCGTCGTGCGGAATGCGCAACGCCTCAATGGTCAGGTGCTCCAGCGCCAGCAGCGCTTCGGCGCGATTCTCCTGGAGCAGCTCCAGATCGCGGCCCGAGAATCGGACCACGATATCCGGATTCTCAATCTCCGGATGCGGGTCGTTCCCCACGGCCAGTTCTACTTTGAGATCCCAGCCCGCGATTCCAAAGAGCTTCTCGAGAAACGCCTCAATCTTGGGTCCGTGCTCGCCTAGGGTGTATTTGCGGTCGCTCACACTCACATCCCGTTCGAAAAGAATCTCGCAGGCGTTGCCTTACTTCTTGGGGTTCCGCTTGGCGGCCGGCGCTACGGTTGCCGGCGCTGTCGCAGGGGCCATCCGGTTGAAAAACCACTGCTGAAGCAAGCCAACCAAGTTGCCGGTCAACCAGTATAACACCAGCCCGCTGGACTGCCCGTAGAACATAAATCCCATGAACAGCGGCATCAGCATCATCACCTTTTGCTGCGACGGATCGCCCGACGTGTTCGGCGTCATCTTCTGCAGCACGAACTGCGAGGCGATCATCAGCACCGGCAGCACGCGGATGGCGATGTCCTCCGGCCGCGAAAGGTCGGTCACCCACAACCACTGCGCCCCGCGCATCTCGATGGACACGCTCAGCACCGTATAGAAGGCGATGAAAAAGGGAATCTGCAGCAGCATCGGCACGCAGCCGGAAGCCGGATTCACGCCATGCTTCTTGTACAGCGCCATAATCTCTTCGTTCTGGTTCTGCTTCTTCGGATCGCGCATGCTCAGCCCGGCATACTTGTCGTTGATCCGTTTCACCTCGGGCTGAATCACGCTCATCGAACGCATCGACTTGAGTGAGGTGTACTTCAGCGGCAGCAGTACGAAGTTGATGATGACCGAGAGAATGACGATCGCCCATCCGTAGTTGTGAATGTACTTGTCGTTGAGCCACGTCAGCGCCAGAAACAGCGGCTTGGCGATGATGCCGAACCATTTGCCCCAGTCGACGAGCTGTTCCAGGCGCGGCGAGATCGCGCGCATCAGGTCGATGTCTTTGGGTCCCAGGAAGAGCTGGAAGTGGTTGGCCGCCTCGCCGCCCACGGCCACGCCCGCGAATAGATCCTCTTTCGCGTCGATCGCGTTGGGCAGCTTGTCGTTGACGAAATGCACCTCGAACGGGGCATTCTCTTCGGGTAGCGCCACAGCGGCGAAGTAGGTGTCCTGAACGCCCGCGAACGTGTAGTTCCCGCGCTGGATCATAACGCCGCCGGTGACGTCGCCACCGGCCTTGCTGATCAGACTTTGCTCGTCCCGGTCGTAGTAAACCGCGTGCTGCGAGGCCGCCGCGCCAATCACGGTCTCGTCGCCAAAACCGCCGCGCCAGCTCAACAGATGCTGCCTCGGCGCATTGCCCTCGCGCAGCTCGCTCGTCACGCGCGCCAGATAGCTCTTGCTCGAAAACCGGAACGTCTTCTTCGCGTAGTTCCCGCCCGACGAGTACTCAAATTCAATGCCCAGCTTGTCGTCCGACGGTTTGGCCGCGAATAGCGCCTTGTTGATCTCGTGCGCTCCCTGCCCATCGCGATAGCGGATGGCGAACGGTCCGTTCACTTTGCCCGCCGCGCGCGAATTCACTACTTCAAGCGGTTTGCCCCGGCTATCCTTGTAGTTCTTGAGCAACCAACTCTTCACCAATGCGCCACGGTTGGTGAAGGTGATCTTATAGAGATCGGTCTCAATGAAGTAGTCCTGCTCGCGCTCGGCCACCACCGCCTCGGCCGCGGCCGGCGCTCCCGGTTTCGCGCCTGCCTTCGCAGCCTCTTTTGCGCCCGCTTTCGACTCGGCCGGTGCCGCCGGCTTGGGCGCTTGCGAGGCCGCAGCTGCCGGAACGCTCGCCGTCTTCTTCGGCGGCTCGGGCGGTTTCGGCAGAATGTACTGCGACACCAGCAACACCACGCCCATCAGGCCAAAGGCAATGAGCAGGCGGGTCTCCATGGCCAGCTCTTTCTTCGGAGCGCCAATGGATTTCTGACCGCCGTTTGAAGGCTTCGGCGTCAGCTCGCCGGAATTCTGTTCACTCATGGTACGGGATCGAAACCGCCTTCCTGAAGGGGATGGCACCGGGACAGGCGCCGAAGACCAAGCCACACACCACGCACGACGCCGTGGCGGCTAACCGCTTCGGCCATGTACACCGAACAGGTGGGATGAAACCGGCAGGCGTTGGGAAGAAAAGGGGAGATCCACTGCTTATAGGAACGAAGAAGGGTCACTACCAAGTTCCGCATATGCGAAAAACCCTTTCCACTTCCCGCCGCAGCTCCGGAAAGGCGGCTTTCAGCACGGAAGTTCTGGGATGGAACACCAGATCTCGTCCGGCCGGAAAGTGTTGCAGCTCCAGCCTGACGGCTTCCCGCATCCGGCGGCGAATCCGGTTCCGGATCACGGAGTTGCCCAGCCGCCGCGGCACGGTGAAACCAACGCGCGCCAGCGGAGATCCTGGATCGGGCGCGCAGATGGCCATGAAAAACGGACCGCTGACCTTCTTGCCATGATCGTAGATCCGCTTGAATTCAGTGGTTTTCAGCAGCCGCGCGGTTTTCGGAAACGAATGGCCGGTGCGAGGCTGAACTGGCTTAGCGCTTGCCGTATCGGACGTTTCGTTCGTCGCTAACGGTGAGCTTCCAGCGGCCCTTCGCCCGGCGGCGCGAGAGGACAGCCTGCCCATCCTTGGTCTCCATGCGCACACGGAATCCATGCGTCTTGGCCCGCTTGCGATTATTCGGTTGAAAAGTACGTTTCGGCATCGTGGTTCTTCCTTCTCAGGGACGCGCCCGCCCCTGCACAATGCTCAAGGGAAGGCACACAAAACCTGAGGTTCGGCAAAAGCCGAATCCACAGGATAGCAGATCCAGGCACGGCGAGTCTTCCCAAATTATCCGCGCTCGGTCCCGCCCTGCCCCTACTCAGCGGCCAGCGACCTTGATGACGCAATGCGGCAGGTCCAAACAGCCAGGCAACAACCCAACTCCCGCCGTACGTTCCTCGAGGCGGCCACCACCGGGGCGCTTCAAAACTGCGCAAGGTCTGACGCCGGCCCGCCGCATCAGGGCGGCTGGTGCAGAATGGGAGGCATGCTCTCCCGGCGCCGGT
>CAYUZM010000625.1:0-4317 GCA_964449665.1 uncultured Solibacteraceae bacterium | reverse complement strand
CCGACGCTTCGCCGGGCAGTTCGTTGAGCCAATCCGCTTCCAAGATCGTGTAAATGAGCGGGCCCACCTGGATGCGCTCGCCCATCTGGCGCACCACGGCCTCGGTTGCCGAGCCTCCGGCGCCGCAACTGGGCAGCAGCAGGCACAGGGTGCCGATCATCGCGGAAAGGGCAACGCGGCGGGGCCGGGCGGCATAGGGAAACATGAATCGATCCTCCAGAACGTCTTCTTGTGATGCTATGACACAGTTTGGGCGGGTGGCAAACCGGGGCGCGGTGCGTGGTGCGGCGGTGTGGCGTGGTGTGGGCGCGTGGCGGGCATCGGCGTTGTGGCGTGGCGTGGCGCTGGTTGCGGCCCTGGTCTGTTTGGCGCCGGGGGCAGAGGCGCAGACGCGGCATCCGGTTTCGGGAAGGCGGATCGCGGGCGTGATGGGAGTGGGCGGGGCGGACTGGCTGGTTCGGCCGGAACGGGTGAGCGAGGAGAACCCCGAGAGGGCCGTGCGGATGCTCGAGTTGAAGCCGGGCATGGTGGTCGCCGACGTGGGCGCGGGCGTGGGCTACTATAGCGCGAAGTTAGCCGCGGAGATAGGGCCCAAAGGAAAGGTGTATGCCACCGACATTCAGCCGGGAATGATCCGCATGCTGCGTGAGAACGTGGCGCGGTGGAAGCTGACGAATGTAGAGCCGGTGTTGAGCACGGAGTCGTCGACGGGGCTACCCGATGGCGCGATCGACCTGATGATTCTGGTGGATGTGTACCACGAGTTTGCCGAGCCGCAAAAGATGATCGCCGGGCTGAAGCGCGCGTTGAAGCCGGATGGGCGGCTGGTGCTGTTCGAGTTCCGGAAGGAAGATCCGAAGGTGCCGATTCGGGAGGAGCACAAGATGAGCGTGGCCGAGGCGAAGGCGGAGTTGGAGGCCGACGGCATGGTGTTGGACAAAGTGCTGGAGGATTTGCCGTGGCAGCACATGCTGTTCTTCCGGAAGGGGGAGGGTGGGAAATGAGGCACGGGCCTTGGGCGGCGATGAGGGCGGGAACCCGGGAGATAAGGCAAGGGGCGGCGCATGAGTAAGGGCGATCTGCTGGCGAGCGAGCATTCGGTGAGCCGCGACCGGGCGACGGGCGCGGTGGTGCACCAGATGACGTCGGCCGCGTCGATTCAACACGCGACGTACTTTCTGCAGAGCTCGTTTTCGCCCGATGGCAAGGCGCTGTTGGTGGTGAGCTACCGGAGCGGCGGGGCGCAGTTGTACGAGATCGCGCCGTTTCCCGATGGACCGATGCGGCAATTGACGGATGGCCCGGCGATTCATGCCTTCTCGCCGGCTTACACGAGCGATGGCGCGAGCATTCTGTTTGTGCGCGGTGGGGGCGTGTGGGAGTTGAACCGGGCGACGCTCGGCGAGCGGTGCATTGTGGAGATGCCCGAGACGCAACTGGGCGAGATCTCAATTGGCGATGGCGGGCGATGGCTGGTGGCGGCGGCCAAGCGCGGGGCGCAAAGCGGGATTGTGACGGGCCGCGTGGATGGGACGGAGTGGCGGTTCATCGACTATCCGCGGACGGTGATCCATCCGCAGTTCCATCCGCTGGAGCCGGAGTGGGTGGAGTTTGCGGGCGATCCGGCGCCGCGCATGCACCGGATTCGCCGCGACGGGACGGGACTCGAATGCCTGTACGAACATGGCAACGACGAGTTCGTGGTGCATGAGACTTTCCTGGGGCACACGGGCGACTTGGTTTATACCGTGTGGCCGCACGCGCTGTGGCGGATGAACTGGCAGACGCGCGAGAGGACGAAGATCGCCGATTTCAATGCCTGGCACATCACTCCGAATCGCGCCGGGACGAAGGTGCTGTGCGACACGAATCATCCGGACCGCGGGTTGCACCTGATCGATGTGGCGACGGGAGAGGCACGGTTGATCGGGTTGAGCGAGGCGTCGAGCGGCGGCTCGCAGTGGAAGACGTCGCGCTATGCGCTGCCGGAGGACTTTGCGCGGGCGCGGAGCGAGGCGAAGACGGGGGCGTTGAGTTGGATGGAGGTGTCGACCGATACGGTGTATGGGCCGCAGTGGACGCATCCGCATCCGTCGTTTTCGGCGGATGAGAAGCGGGTGGTGTTTACGAGCGACCGCGCGGGGGCTCGCGACGCGAACGGGCGGGGCGACGCGAACGGGCGGGGCGACGCGAACGGGCGGGGCGACGCGAACGGGCGAGGCGACGCGGAGGGGCGGGGCGACGCGGAGGGGCTCGCCGGTGGTGGTGGGCTCGGCGGTGATAAGGCGCGGGGCGGTGAAGGGCGCGGCGACCGCGCGGGGGCACAGGACGAGGGCGGCCATCCGCAGGTTTATGTGATCGAATTGGAGTAGATGCTCGTTCGTTCTTTTCTCACCGTTTTGCTGGTTGGTTCCGGGGTTGTGTGGGGTCAGGGGACGGTGCCTACGTTCCGGCATTCCACGGCGCAAGCCACGTTCACGTTTGCCGGGCGCGATCCGGGGCAGGGCGGAACGACGACGATTCCGGTGGTGCTGGTTCCGGTGACGCTGTCGTTCGAGTCGAAGAAGACGGGCGGGAAGCCGTTCACGATGGACGCGGGCGGCGATGTGGCCTCGGTGTTGGGCTCTCCGGTGTTTGAGCGCACCATGTTCCCGGGTGGCGGGACGACGCAGTATGCCGATGCGCTGCTGCGCGCGATGACCGCGCAGGGCGGCGAGTGGCACACGCTGTTGGGCAAGCCCGAGGTGAAGCCGGTGGCGATCCATGTGCCGCTGGGCTATGGCTATGTGCTGACGTCGAAGCAGAGCGGGCGTTCGGTGGCGATTGCCGACGTCGAGTATGTCCAGCGGGAGTTGTTCCAAAAGGTGCCGCGGCAGGAGGGGAAGCTGGTGATTGCCGTGACGCGGAACACGGCCTACTATGCGGTGGGCGATGCGACGGTGTGTTGCCAGTGGGGCACGCGGGGGATCGACCGGGCGACGGGGAACTCGTTTGTGCTGGGGTCGTATCTGCGGGAGGCTCCAGACGTAGTGGAAGACCGGGACGTGCAGCCGCTGACGCAGCAGTTGGCGGGGTTTGTGAAAGACCCGCTTTACGATCCAATGGCGCGCACACCGAGGAACGCCAAGCCGACGGGGAACGCGGTTCCGGCGTGGATGCGGCCGGTGGAGTTGGGCGGTTGCGGCGGGGTGGGGATGGCGGCGACCTATTTCCTGTTGGAGCCGACGGACACGAATCCGAAGAACAATTTTCCGGCGTCGAAGGCCTTTGCGGCGAACGTGGGCGGGAAGGCGTATCACTTACAGAACGCCGCACTGCCGGGCTGGCACACGGGCGCGGGCACGGGGCCGTACAGCTTCCCGGATGCGGGGGCGCTGACGGGTCCGGCGCAGCCTTGTCCGGGGCGAGGGAGCGGGGCGAGGACGCGGCCGGCGGCGGCTCCGGTGGCGGCCGCTCCAGTGGCGGCGGGCGGGAAGCCGAACGGCCACAAGCTGATCGGGTATTGGGCGGGATACGGCGGGCCGGGATCGACGATTCCGCTGCGGGAGTTGTCGCCGCAGTGGGACTACATTCTGATCGCCTTCTCGGTGCCGGACCAGAAGGCGCCGGAGGGGACGATGAAGTTCCCCACGCCCGCGGGGCTGGACACGGCGCAGTTCAAGGCCGACATTGCGTGGCTGAAGAGCCAGGGCAAGAAGGTGCTGATCTCGCTGGGCGGGGGCGGGCAGCACTTCACGCTGGCCGATCCGAAGCGGGTGCCGAACTTCGTAGCGTCGGTGAAGCGGATTGTGGAGGAGTACGGCTTCGACGGAATTGACATCGACTTTGAGAGTCCGTCGCTGTCGATTGCGCCGGGCGATGTGGACTTCAAGAACCCGACGACGCCTTCGATTGTGAACCTGATTGCGGCGCTGCGGCAGTTACATGCGCACTTTGGCAAGGGGTTCATGATCAGCCTGGCGCCCGAGGGGACACAGATTCCGTCGGGGTATCCGAGCTCTGGCGAGCAGTTTGGATCCTATCTGGAGATTGCGTATGCGATTCGGGACATCCTGTCGTTCATGGACGTGCAGGATTACAACACGCCGCCGTTGCAAGGGCTGGATGGCGAGATCTATCAGCCGGGGTCAGTGGACTATCACGCGGCGATGACGGAACTGCTATTGCAGGGGTTCGCGGTGGGGGGCGATCCAAAGCAGATGTTTCCGCCGGTGCCGGAGGAGAAGGTGGCGGTGGGGTTTCTGACGAGCGATACGACGCCGGCGATTGTGAGCCAGGCGATGGATTACTTGATCACGGGCAGGTCTCCGGCGGGCG
>CAYUZM010000624.1:0-4322 GCA_964449665.1 uncultured Solibacteraceae bacterium | reverse complement strand
GAGCTCAGGAGGAGTGAAATCACTACGAGCACGGGATTGGTAGGCGAACGGCGCGATTGCGTCAATGAAGGCTACGGCCTCGGCTTAGCCGCTTTTGGCTTCACCATCCGCGTCTTTGCCGTCCGGCTTAGCTTGGGCGGCTTCGGCTCCGGTTTGATCTTGAGGAGATCTGTCACTGCTTCCTCAAACGTCAACGGGCTAAGCGATATCGTTTTTATTTTTGTCATCAGATACTCCATTGGTCACAAGGACCGCATACCGACCGCGAGACATCTTAGTAAATCGCGCGGCGCTGCCCCTCAGCACCATTTTTCCATCGCTGCAATAGTCTGCGAGTATTGTGTCTAATCGATGCGATTCAGGATGACCATTGAAGTGCTTCCGCACCTCTCGCGTGTCAAATGTGGACGATAAGCACCCCTGTTTTTGCAGAGTGACTATTTCGTCCGCAAACCGATCAGACCCCTCTTGCAGCTTGAGATTGTAGGCGCTACGCTCCGCCCGGTTTCCCTCCGCCTTCTTTTCGAGTCTCCTTTTGGCGAGCAGATCCTGATGGGCCTTAATCTCTTCCGGGGTGGCGATTTCCGAATCCTCAAACATGCCGTAGCTTCCTATGAACGGCTCTTTGATTAGTATACTGGGGTGATTCACATAGCCAAGCGGTCTATCCCAAGCAAGCAAATAGTCGCAGCCCGCGCGGAGGGCACAAGCAAGGTGCATGGCGTCGTTTGGCATCAGGCCATCGTTAGCGTACTCCTGGCAGAGATGGTGCGCATGTAATGCTGTCTCACGGTCAACTTCTATAACGGTCACAAACGGTTCGTTAATTAGCTCAATGAACTCGACAAGGGTGCCCGAAGACGGCATCTCGCGGTACTTCATCTTATAAACTTCTGCAATTGCAATAGCGGACATGTAGAGTTTGAACTGGCCAGCCTTCGCCGCTGCCCAGATTGATCGGAAAATAACGTCTCGCTTGATTCCGTCGACGATTTCGCCTTCGATACCAGCGATGAAAACAGACGAATCTAAGCACGGCTTCTTAAATGGAAACTCAGCCACCGCGAACCCTCCTGAGGTACTCGGCGGTGGACTCCGCTCTGGTTATGTCTGGTTGATTTGCGGGATGCGTGTGATGAATCAAAAATCGATCTCGGTCATTCGCCTGAACCATTCTTTCAACATCTACGCGCAGCGTGTCGCCACGAATGTTCTTATGCAATGTCCCAAACACGGCAACGCGCTTCCCGAGTGCGTTCTTAACGTCTAGCATAGTTAGCTGCTCGGGATTGAAGAAGCACGCTACACCCTTGTTTGTCACCGAGTGATACACAATAAACCTCTCCGTCTTGTGCAGATTTATCGCTTCAAGCTTGCCTTCCACCGAGCCAATGGAGGTACGGCGGATGGGGAGCAATTTGCCAAGGTTCTCTTGCGTTTTCTTGGTGACTTCGACGGTGCGCTTCTCACTTGTGAAAGTGAATCCGGACGCCCCATTCTTGTTTAGAAGATTAGCTAGATCGCCAACTTTTTGCAGCCCAACTTCAGAGAGATATTGTGGGGTTTCACACCTTTCCTCTAGATCCTCAAACCCGGTGAGGAAATTGGTGGTTACCTCTGGACTAAAATCAATTGGGCGCTCGCGGACCCTCCTGACGGGCTTGATCCTGGACTGAAACACAACGGACAGGTGTCCATTGCTATAGAGCTTTCCGATATACCAATTCAGGCTGCCTCGCGGTCGCCCAGAGATGGCACAGTCGAACTCGCGCAGGATATCGACGGCTCCGCCCATGGCGGACTTGAAGGTCGAAGCGGCAACTTCGCCGGGAGCGCCGAGAATCTCGAAGGTCAACTCAGACATGACCCACTCCTTTTGATACACTTGGAGTGTGCGGTGCGCCGTCGGTGTTGGAAGCGCCGATGGTGGCGGCTAACAGTTCAAGATTTCTAGCGGGCCGTGAGATCACGGCCCTTTCCGTTTCTTCAAGCCTTCTTCTTCCCGCATGAGTCCCGGTACATCAACCGCTTTCCCTTGGTCTGCCCGAGGGCCATGCCAGCCCGGACAATATCGGACTCGGTTCGGGAATTGTATCGAAAATCGAACTCCGCGAGGTAGCGATGCAAATGCTGCTTCCCAACGTGGTGGTAAACACCGTTGATTCCGCGCTTCAGAATACTGAAGTAGCCCTCAACGGTATTCGTCGTGATGACCACGCCTTCCTCAACGCGGGAATACTCGCCGCGCTTGTGATTCACAAGGCTATGCTTGCCGACGCCGTCGCGCTTCATGTTGCGGAGAACCGTGCTGGTGTCCGTCATTAGGTGCGCGGTTTCATCGACCATCTGGTTGATGATCGGCTTCAGGTTGGCGGAGGTGACGCGCTCAACGTGCATGGACTGTACGCGCCCGCCGCGCTGGAGAACAGACACAACCGGGGCTTTGCCGTCGAACGGGCCGGGGCGATCCACCGGGCGCTCTCCGGGCTTGCGGGTGAAGCCGGGATCGCGGCGCTTGCCGCCCACGTAAGTTTCGTCAACCTCAACGATTCCATCTAGCTTCGATGACAACGGCTCCTGAACCATGGCGTAACGAATACGGTGCGCCATGAACCAAGCGCTCTTGTAGGTGATCCCGAGCATACGGTGGAGTTGGTGGGCACTCATGCCCTTCTTGCTGGCGCAGAGAAAGTGGATCGCCTTCAGCCACACATTCAGGGGAATATGGGAATCGGAGAAGATCGTGTTGATCGTGACGGTGAACTGCTTCCGGCACGCGCCACACTTCCAAACGCCCTTGCGAGTGCTGCTTCCGGGCTTCGGGGTCAGTCTGTAACCAACCTCACACTCGCCGCAATGAGGGCAATCGGCCTTCCCGGTCGGCCAGCGCTGCGCTTCCAAAAACTCCCTGGCCGCATCGGGATCGTTGAATCGAGGGTTGCTGAGTACGTCGGCCATGATTCATGATGCGCCGATTTTGTGGGTTTGTCAAGTATATAAGTGGGAATTTGGTACTAGACAAGCCACCCCAACCCGGTATACCCTAACGAAACCGTCACGATGCGGACTGCTACCCTCATCCTGACCCTGTTCGCCTTCCTCGCGACAGGTCTCCGAGCCGCCCCTAGTGCGGTCCAAAGCCCTGCACCCAAACGCACTTCCAGCAAACCTACGGCAGGCAAAATAAAGGCGAAACGAATCACGGCCAAGCGGATTGCGCCCAAACGCAAAGCCGCTCCCCGCAAGACGGCAGCCCGAAAAATCACGCCCAAACGCATTACCCCGGCCAAGCGCATCGCCCCGGCGAAGAAGGCCGCTCCCCGCAAAATCACCGCGAAGAAGATCACGCCCAAGCGCATCACACCCAAGCGGAGTACGATAAGCCGCCGCCGGAGCGCGAAGGCCACGCCGGTGAAGTTTGTCGCCGGTGAGCGCATACTTGCTCCCATCTCCTGCGCCACCCGGCAGACCGCTCCGGACACCGTCGCCCTCTGCACCGATTGCCCCGACCATGCGCTTTCGGAAGCCTACGCGCTGCTCGGCCTGCGCTACAAGCGCGGCGGCACGTCGCAGGAAACGGGCATGGACTGTTCGGGCTTTACGCAGCACGTGTTCCGCAAGTCGTGCGATGTCGCGCTGCCGCGTTCGGCCAGCCAGCAGTTCGAGGTCGGCCAGCCGATGGAAAAGGACGAACTGCTGCGCGGCGACCTGGTGTTCTTCAAATCGCGCCGCGGCTGGCATGTGGGCATCTACACCGGAGACGGCCAGTTCATCCACTCGCCGAACCGCCGCAGCAGCGTCAAAATCTCTTCCCTGAACGCGGCCTACTACAAGCGAACCTACCTCGGCGCCCGCCGCCTGACACAGAACATCATCGAGCCCCACGCCATACCGCCCCCCAGCCTGAGCGAACCGCTTCCCGACACGCCCGTGCTCACCGATGCCGACGCCGAGGCCGACGCCGCTGAAGACGAAGTGGCCGATGCCGAAGAGGCGGAAGAAGAAGCCGGTGAGGCCCAAGGCGGCAATGAAGCGCCGGCCAACAACGGCCTGAACTAGGTCGCTCCCCACAAAACAATTCCCCCGTGGCACGGGACCGGCGTGGACGCCCACACGGCCCCTCACGCACCTTCAACAAACAGCTTAACAATCAACTCTAATCTGCAATAAAATAAAAGCTTACAAGAAACACTACTCCGGTTTCCGAGTTTCCGTAGACCGGAGGCACCTCGTCACGTGGCGATTCTTGGTCGGCCTTTTTCTGATCGGCGTGAATCGGCGTCCATCGGCGGCCCATTCCACTTCAGCGCAAAGGCACCGCC
>CAYUZM010000623.1:0-4323 GCA_964449665.1 uncultured Solibacteraceae bacterium | reverse complement strand
GCGAGATCCTCAACAAGATTCTCTCCGAGGCCACCTGCCAGCCGCTCGACAAGCTGCAACGCGACGTGGACCGCGATTACATCCTCGAAGCGCCGCAAGCGGTCGAATACGGCCTGGTCGACAAGATCATCTCTTACCGGGCCAACACGAAGCCGTAGTTCAGGCCGCGCCCCCGCGCAGCTTCCGGAACCGTTCATACGCCGCGTCCCACTCCGCGCCATCGGAGTCCGGGCGCGGCGTAAATGTTTCCAGCGGAAAGCTCCGCCGCGCCACGCGCCGCAATTCGCTCAAGCTCCCGATCAGCCCCGCGCCCATCGCCTGGACGAGCACGTTTCCCGCGGCCGTTGCCTCCGTGGGCCCCGCCACCACCGTGCGGCGCGTACAGTCGGCCACCATCTGGTTGAGCAGCGAGTTCTGCGACCCTCCGCCGAGGATGTGAATCGTCTCAATACGGCGCGAGGTCAACTCTTCCAGGCTCTCCAATACCTGCCGGTAGCGCAGAGCCAGACTTTCCAGAATGACGCGCGTGAACGTGCCCACGTCCTGCGGAACGGGCTCGCCATGCTCCCGCGCCCAGGCCCCGATCCGCTCCGGCATGTGCCCCGGTTCGAGAAACGCGTCGGGGTCGATCACGGCATGAAACGGGGGAGCCACGGCCGCGCCTTCCATCAGTTCGGCATAGCTGTAGGCCCGCCCCATGCTCTCCCACGCCCGCCTGCACTCCTGCAACGGCCACATGCCCATGATGTTCTTGAGCAGCCGGACCTTGCCCTCCACGCCGATCTCATTCGTGAAATTCAACTCGAGCGCCCGCTCGTTGATCACCGGCGTATCCAGTTCCACGCCCATCAATGACCATGTGCCCGACGAGATATAGCACCATCCGCTCTCGCCGAACGTCCGGCTGGCGGGAACCGCGGCCACTGCCGACGCCGTATCGTGGCCGCCGGTGGCGAACACAGGCGTGTTGGCCGCAAGCCCGCTCGCATCGGCCACCTCCGCGCGCAGCGTTCCCAGCCGCGTACCGGCGGGCACGATCTCCGGCAAAATCTCCACCGGTATGCCCAGCGCGCTGAGCACGCCGGAGGCCCAGCCGCCTGTTGTGGGGTTGTAGAACTGCGACGTCGAAGCGATGGTCTGCTCGGCCCGGATCGCGCCGGAGAGAAAGTAGGCAAACAGGTCGGGCATGAACACCAGCGAGCGCGCGGCCCGAAGCGCGGGCGACCCCGATAGTTTGAGCGCATACAACTGGAACAGCGTATTGATCTGCATGAACTGCAGACCCGTTTCGGCGTAGATATTCTCTCGCGGCACAACGCCGAACGCACGCTCCATCATGCCGTGGTTGCGCGCGTCGCGATAGTGTCGCGGGTTGTCCACCAGCGCGCCATCGCCGCCCAACAGCGCGAAGTCGACGCCCCACGTATCGACGCCAATGCCATCCACCGTGTAGCCCTTCTGCCGCCCCGCTACCGTGAGGCCCTCTTGAATCTCGTGCCATAACCGCAGCGTGTCCCAATAGAGTCCCGTCGGCAGCCGCACGGGCGTGTTCGAAAACCGGTGCAACTGTTCGAGCGTCACGCCCACGCCGTCCACCGTTCCCGCCATCACGCGCCCGCTCTCGGCGCCGAGGTCCACCGCCAGAAACCGCTTCATCACCGCACCTCGATCAGTATCTTCCCCACCCCGTCGCCATAACCCGCCAGCAGTTCAAACGCCTCCGCCGTGCGTTCCAGCGGGTAGCGGTGCGTGATCAGATTCTCCGGAATGCGTCCGGCCTGAATCAGTTCGATCGCCTGCGCGCCGCGGTGGTTCGAGCGTTTGATGGTCTGGATGCGCAGTTCCTTCATCATCGCAGCGTGCAGATCCACGGCGAACAGCTTTTCGCTCGGAATGCCGATCAGCACGAACTGCCCGCCCGGCCGCGCACAAACAAAACCGGCATCAATTGTTTCGGGCGCTCCGGCCGCGTCGAGCACGACATCAGCCCCGCGCCCGTTGGTCCACTCGAGAATCGCCTGGCCCACACCGCCCTTCGGTACGCCGCCGGAAGCGGGGCCGCCCGCCAGCAGCACCTCGTCCGCCCCGTTCGCCTTCGCCTGCGCCAGGCGGTGCGCCACCTTGTCCACCGCAATCACGCGCGACGCCCCCGCCATGCGCGCAAACAGTATGCTTAACTGCCCGATCGGACCGCACCCCATCACCGCCACCGTCGCGCCCACGGGAATCTGCACCAGCTCCATCACGTGGCACAACACGGCCACGGGCTCGATCAGCACGGCCTGCGTCCAGTTCAAGCCCTCGGGCACGATATCGGCATTGCGCGCGGGCACCACGGCCATTTCGCGATAGAACCCCGGCGAATGGATGCCGCCCATGAACACGCCGTGCACGCAATTGTTCGGCCGCCCCGTGACGCAGAACTCGCAATGCCCGCACGTGATCGACGGCTCGATCGACACGCGCTGCCCCACGCGATGCGTCGTCACGCCCTTGCCGACGGCCACCACCTCACCCACGGGCTCGTGTCCCAGCACCATCGGATACACCGCGTCCGTATGCCCCACGCCGCCATCCCAATACCAATGGAGGTCGCTACCGCACACGCCCACCGAATGCAGGTTCACCAGAATCTCGCCCGCTTCGGGCCCGGCCGGATCGGCCACCACGCGCGGTTCGAGTACGCGCTTCGCAACAAGAGGAACTGCCAGCATTGTGAACTGACTAGTGTAACGCCGCGTGCGGCCCGCCTAAGCCCGCGAGCGCGCGCCCGTCGGAAGGCGCCCGTCAGAAGGCGCACATCGGAAGGCGCCCCTTAGAACGCGCCTTCATCCGCCGACGGACCGTACAACGACGGCACCGGAATCCCCATCAACCGCAGGTACACGCTCAACTGCCCGCGATGATGAATCATGTGGTTCATCACGAACGAACGGTAGACGGCGATCTTCGGCATCGTGAGCACGGGCTTGCCGCCCTTGAGCAGCGTCCACGGCGACATCATCGCCGCGTCGTCGGTTCTGGCGAGCCACTCCTTCAACTCGGCGGTGCGCTTATCGAACTCGGTCAACTCCGCCGCCACGGAAGTCACGGGTTCCCGCACAAGGGCCGGTCCGCCCACGGGTTCGATGTCCAACTCGGCGCGATCGAATGTCATGACGCCCCAGAAGGGAATCTGGGCCAGATGTCCGACGAGGTCGCCCGCCGTCGAGGAGCGCTCATGCGGCTTGAAAGCCAACTTGTCATCCGGCACCCGCTCCAGGCACCGCCGCGTCGAAGCGAGTTCCATCTCCAATTCGGGTAACAACGATTGGCTGATCGGCATACCCCGATTCTACGCGCGTCCGTTTCGCCGCGCCCTCTCGAAAACGAACGCCCCCTCCATTACGAACACCCCCCAAACAAACGAAACAAACCGGCGCCGGAGGAGAGTCGCCGGTCCTTAGTCGCACGCCGACCTAGCAGGGGCTCGTTTGCGCAGATCAAATAGCGCTTAGTTGCTTGGACGCCGTTTCAGCGTCGGCCGTTCGTCTTCGTCTTCGGCCTTGGGCTTCTCGTTGCCCTCGGAGTCGATCTTGCCCGACCCGGCCTTGCGCAGGCGCGGTTTGTTCGGGTCGTCGGCTTCCGGCTTGCGGCGGTTCAGCATCGCCGACAACCGGCCCTTCACATCGTTAAATTCCGAAGTCGTCACCACATATTCCGGCTTCGACTCCAAAATCTCCTGAATGTTCTTCTGTGAGTTTTTGATGCGGTCGTCGGTCATCGGATGCGAACTGAATACCTTGGCCATCGTGCCCGGTTTGCGCTTTTCGTCGGACTGCAGCTTTTCGAAGAAGTCCACGAACGCCGTCGGATCGTAGCCGGCCTTGTAGAGATACTGCAGGCCCAGCATGTCGGCTTCGGTCTCAAAGCCGCGCGAGAAGCTGAGGAACCCGATCGGGATCAACACGCTCGCCGCCTGCCGCACGCCGTAGCCGGCCCAGCCGCCCATGAAAATCAGGGGAATGCTCGCCATGTTGGCAATGGTGCCGCGCGTTGCCTGCCGCGTGCCGTGCCGCGCCGCAATGTGGGCGATTTCGTGCGCCATCACGCCCGCCATTTCCGCTTCGGTTTCGGCGCGCAGCAGCAACCCGCTGTTCACGAAGAAGAACCCGCCCGGCAGCGCGAACGCGTTCACTTCCTCGGCATCGATCACCTTGATCGTCACCGGGACTTTCACGTCCGAATTGCGCACCAGGTTCTGTCCCACCCGGTTCACGTACTCGGCAATCACGGGATCGTCGATGATCTTGGCCTGACGCTCGATCTCCTGCGCCAGTCCCT
>CAYUZM010000622.1:0-4324 GCA_964449665.1 uncultured Solibacteraceae bacterium | reverse complement strand
CCCGACGGCGTTCTGCCGACCATCCACGTCGCGCTCGGCCAGTTGGCTGCCGCGCGGCCCGCGCCGCGCCCGCACGCCTCGGGCGACTAGTTCCGGGACGCCCCCACAACGGCTTCCAACTGATCCACGATCGACGCTAAACTCTGCGCCTGGGTGCTAAGCTGCTCACCCGCGCGCACGCCGCGCGCCGCGCCGTCAGAGGTGCTCTGTGTCACGCGCTGCACCTCTTCGATGCGCCGCGTCATTGCCGACAAACTTCCCGCCTGTCCGGTGCTTGCTTCGCGCACTTCGCCCGCGAGATCGGTCACCTCCTGGAGGTGCTGCGAAATCGTCTCGAACGCTGCCGTTACCGTGCCCAGCTTGTCCATGCCGTGATGCGACGCCGCAATTGATTGCGCGATCAGTTCCGAAGTCTCCTTGGCCGCCTGCGCCGAGCGCTGCGCCAGGTTTCGCACCTCGTCGGCCACCACGGCGAAGCCCATGCCCGCCGCGCCCGCGCGCGCCGCCTCCACCGCGGCGTTCAGCGCCAGAATATTCGTCTGGAAGGCGATCTCGTCGATCACTTTGATAATCCGCGCCACGTTGTCGCTCGACGACTTCACTTCGCTCATCGCCTTCATTAACTCCGACAGCTTTCCGTTGGCCTCGCGAAGGTTGCCGCCCACCTCACGGCTCACCTTTGAGGACCGTTCCGCATGCCGCGCGTTCTCCTGCGCCGCGTCGTTGATCTGTTTGCTCGTGCCGTTGATCTCTTGCAGCGCCGCGGCCTGCGCGCCGGCGCCCGCGGCGAGATCGCGGCCCGCGCTGGAAATCTCGCCCGCCGCCGCGGCCACCTCGCGCGACTGTTGTGACAACTGCGCCGTCAATCGCTTCAACCCCTTGGTCGCGCGCCTCACGCCCCAGCAGACAAAGCCGGTCAGAATAAGGCCCCCCAGCACAATGGCCACCGTTGTCCTTGCGCTCGAATCGGCCGACCGCACCGCCGCTGCTTGTGCGTCGGCGAACGATTGCCGCTGCACCTCGTCCAGCCTGGCCGCCTCTTCCTCGCTGCCCTTCTCCACCGGCGGCATCCGGTCGGCCAGAATCGCGTGCGCCTCGGTGAACTTGCCTCCCCCGGCCAAATCGAGGTATTGACGATAGAGTTCGCTCCACTCCGTAAGCCCCTTTTCCACTCCGTCCAGTGCCGCACGGTCCGCGGCCGATTCCATCAACGGCTTGGCCGTGTCGATGCGGCGCCGCAGCGCTTCCGCCTTCTCCGACAGCTTCGCCCAAGCCTGCTTCGGTTCCTCCACCGCATGGCACGCCGCGCAACCGGAAAAGTCCGTCTTCGGCTCGCTCGCCGCCTGCGCATCATTGGCCGCGTTCCGGGCCTTCGACCGCCCGGCCCGCAACTTGGCCTGCAACGCGTGATGCTCGGCGTACAGCTTGCCGGCTGACTGAATCACATAGGAATGCTGCGTCCGCCTCGCCTCCCGTTCCAACTCGTGCAGCGTCCCTCGGATCTCGCTCACCAGTTGAACCTTTTCCGACGCCGCCTTCGCCGTGGTCCCAACCAGACTCCCCATCCTGCGCAGCGCGAAATACGACAATCCACCCAGTGCCGTCATCGCCAGCGAGAGGGCGAAAAAGCTCACGGTGAGCCTCTTCCCAAATGTCATCTGCACCTCCAGCGCCCAGGCGCTTATGGTGCTTATCGGCGAAAGACCCTAAATCCCCTCGCCAATTTGAAACCGGTCTACGGGCAACACCCCACGGTTCTCCAGCATTTGAATAATCTGCTGCGCCGCCTGCGAATCGTCCAGGTTCAACGCCTCCGCATCGGGCGCCAGAAAACGATCCTCGCCCACCAACCCCCGCGCGCGCTCGCGAACCGCCGGATCGTCGGACGACGCCGAGCAGATCGCGATCATGCCCGCCATGTTGGAAAATCGCGCCAGCTCCGGCAGCACAGGCGATTCGAAATCGTCCACCACGGCATGCACCAGGCAGCCGCGATCGAACAACCGCCGCTCCACCAGATACGCTAGATCGCGCCGCGCCGTCAGCCACACCGTCGCCGGTTGATGCCGCCACCGCGCATACCGTTCGGCCGGCGTCAGCCGCCCCGCGCTGAACTCATCGCTCCGCAGCGCCGCCGACAAATCCCCCTTGCGCTCCTCGTCCTTGCGCTCGGCGATCATGCCCGCCGCCACCGTCGCGTTCGACACCGGATCGATCAGAATGAAGGCGCCCGTCGCACGGTTCTTGCGATACGCATCGAAGAACAGCGGACGCGCCGTCTCAATCTCCACCAGCCCGATCTCGTTCAACGCCAGCCCCGCTGTCTGCTCATGCGCCAGCGTGTTCACGTTCAACCGGTGATGCACCGCCGTCACCGTCGCTCCCACCGCCTGCGCCGTGTGCTTCAACAGGTACGGTCGCCCCGCCGCCAGCGCCGCGTCGCTCATCCACACCACGTGCGCGCCAAACCGCCGCGACACATGCGGCATCCGCGCCGGGTCCACCAGCATGTCGCCGCGCGAAATATCGATCTCGTCTTCCAGCGTCACCGTCACGCTCATCGGCGCGTAGGCTTCCGCCAAATCGCCTTCCCACGTCGTGATCGAACGCACCTTCGACGTCCGCCCGCTCGGCAGCACCGTCAAACGCTGCCCGGCGCGCACCACGCCCGAGGCAAGCTGCCCGGCATAGCCGCGGAAATCCAAATCCGGCCGCACCACATACTGCACCGGAAACCGCAGGTCGTCGAAGTTGTACTGCTTATCGATCGGCGCCTCTTCCAGATGCGTCAACAGCGCCGGCCCCTTGTACCAGGGCATGTTCTTGCTCTGGTCCACAACGTTGTCGCCTTCGAGCGCGCTCATCGGAATGAACACCAGCCCGGTCAGCCCCAGCGGTTTCACGAAGTCGAGAAAATCCTCGCGAATTTTGTTGAAGACGTCCTCGCTCCAATCGACGAGGTCCATCTTGTTCACCGCCACCACCAGATGCGGAATGCCCAGCAGCCACGAGATCGTGCAATGCCTTCGCGACTGCGGCAGCACGCCCTTCCGCGCGTCCACCAGAATCACCGCCAGCGACGCCGTCGAGGCGCCCGTCGCCATGTTGCGCGTATACTGCTCGTGCCCCGGCGTGTCGGCGATGATGAACTTCCGCCGCGGCGTATGGAAGTAGCGGTAGGCCACGTCAATGGTGATGCCCTGCTCGCGCTCCGCGCGCAAACCATCGGTCAGCAGCGATAAATCGAACTCGCCCGTCGAACGGTTGATGCGCGAATTCTTCACCGCCGCCAGCTGGTCCTCGTACACGCCCTTGGTGTCGTACAGCAGCCGCCCGATCAGCGTCGACTTCCCGTCGTCCACCGACCCCGCCGTGGAAAACCGCAGCAACTCGCTATCTTCGTGATCCCGTAAAAACTGCTCGATCGAAGCCGTGCTCACTAAAAATATCCCTCGCGCTTTTTGACTTCCATCGAACCTTCCTGGTCGTGATCGATAATGCGCAACTCGCGCTCGCTCCGCCGGAAGCTGATCAGCTCTTCAATAATCTCCGGCAACGTCGTCGCCGTGCTACGAATCGCCCCCGTGCAATACGTGCACCCGAGCGAACGCATGCGGCACATCACCGTCTGCGTCTTCTCGCCCGGCAGCAGCGGATAGTTATACTCCACCGGGATCAGCGAATTCCCGCGCACCAGCATCTCGCGTTCTTTGGCGTAGTAGAGCGGCACAATCGGAATGTCTTCCAGATAGATGTAGTGCCACACGTCGAGCTCGGTCCAGTTCGACAGCGGAAACACGCGAATCGTCTCGCCCTTGTCCACACGCGAGTTGTAAAGGTTCCACAACTCCGGCCGTTGGTTCTTCGGGTCCCACTGCCCCATCTTGTCGCGGAAACTGTAAATGCGTTCCTTCGCCCGCGACTTCTCTTCGTCCCGCCGCGCCCCGCCGAACGCCGCGTCGTAATCGCCCGCCGCCAGCCCGTCCAGCAGCGCCCGCGTCTTCAGCAGCCCGCAGCACTTCTGGGTGCCCAGCGCGAACGGATTCGCCCCATCGGCAATCGCCTCGCGGTTCGTATGGACGCGCAACTCGGCCCCAATCGACGCCGTGTACTGGTCGCGAAACGTGATCATCTCGCCGAACTTGTAGGTCGTATCAATGTGCAGCAGCGGGAACGGAATCTTGCCCGGATGGAAGGCCTTCTGCGCCAGCCGCAGCATCACCGAGGAGTCCTTGCCGATGGAATAGAGCATCACCGGACGCTCAAACTCGGCCACCACTTCTCTGATAATGTGGATGCTCTCGGCTTCGAGGGCGCGTAAATG
>CAYUZM010000621.1:0-4335 GCA_964449665.1 uncultured Solibacteraceae bacterium | reverse complement strand
ATCCGAATCGAACTTCTCAACTTCTCTCAGGATTGCTTGTAGCACGAGGAATCGCGGAAAGACGTCGAGTTCCTCCACGGTAACCTGATCTGTTACCCAAGCACCCCGACCCTCCCGTGCCAGCCGAAGTCCCAGCGTCTGGTAGTGCTCCCGCCATTCGTCATACTGCGTCCGGCAATAACGCCTTGCCGCCGTGTGCAGCGCTAACCGCTCGTCCATTTCGATTGAGTATCGCTCAATCTGAACGCTACTCCGTATACCGCTCACCAATGCGCCCGAGCGTTGTGCGCCCCATCTTCCGCGCCACGCGTAGAAGCCGGACGAACACTTGCGCCGTGAGCAGCGCATCGCCGCCGGCGGTGTGACGGTCGTGCGTGACCACGCCGAAGAACTCACACAACGCATCCAAGGTGAACCCCTGGATCTTTTTTTCGATGAATGCACCGTCGCGCTCCAGGTGCAAAGCGAGGTCCATCGTATCGAGCGACTGGTTTTGCAAGCCGACGCCCAAATTGCGGCGGCAGGCCACGTCGAGCGCCTGCACGTCGTGCCCGATGTGGTGGCCGACGATAACATCGCCGCGCAGGTAGGGGAGAAAGGCTTCCAGCGCCTCGCCCTCGCTCATTCCATCGCGCGCCTGATCGCGCGTGATGCCATGAATCTTCACCGACGACATGTTGTAAGGAATGTGCAGCATCGCCTCAAACGAATCACCGATCAGAATTTGCCCCGCCTGCACGGCCACGGCGCCGATGGTGATGATCTTGTCGCGCCGCGGGTCGGTTCCGGTGGTCTCGGTGTCGAGGAGCACGAATCGCACGTTTTCCACCGGAGTCTCTTCGGTCCAAGGAGCGGGGAAGCAGTTCTCATAGGCGCGCGCGACGTCCATGTTGGGCCGGTGCGGCTCGCCCGGCCTCATGCCAGCCCCCAACGCGAAGCGGTGAACTCGAGCAGTTTATGAATCGCCGAGAACACGCGCCGCAGAAGCCAACGGCTGTACTTGTCGAGCGCGGCCGGTTCCACCACGGCGTGACCCTGCCGCGCCTTCAACCAGCAGGCGATGCGGAAGGCTTCGGCGGCGTCCTGGAATATCTCGGACGACTCGGGCATGGCCCGTCCGGCCGCCTCCAGGCGCCCCAAGGTGTGCGTGGTTTGCAAGTCTCCCACCGCGACGGCGAAGACGCGCGAGGCATCCACGATGGGATCAATGGCGGCGCGGCCGAGGTCGAGGGTTCGGCTGGTTCCGCCGTCGAGATCGATGACGAACTCCTCGAAAAAGGTCAATTGAGGAAGCTGGGCCAGGGTGTCGTTGGCCAGAATGCGCACGAAGCCCTTGCTGGCCCGGATTTCGCCGGCCACATGCTCTTCCAGCGCCTCCGCATAGCTGCCGTCGCCGCTTACGCAGCGGAAGTCGAGCATGGCCCGGTTATCCCAGAGCATGTTCAGGACTGGGTTGTCGATTAAATCAGAATAAAAGGTCTTCCACTCGTCTAATGTCTGCACTTGCGGCGGCTCGGCGCCTTCCGGCAGCCTTTTAGCCACCGATTTGACGAGCGCGTTCCGCCGCCAGGCATCGCCCGCGTCCACCACGCCGCCCAGTTTCGGCACCCACTCGCCCAACGCCTCGCGGCGGCCCATGACGCCAAAGCCGAGCCACTCCGCCGTGGCGCCGGCCTCGGCTTCGGCGAGCCTGGTCAGGTTTCCCGCCGCCGCGCGTTCGAAGATCGCGTCCACGCGCGCGCAGCGATCCACCGCCCAGGGACCCGCCAGCGCCTCGGCCACCAGCACGCGCGCCCGTTCCAGCAGCACGGCGCGGTCCTGGTCCGTGCACCAGGTCTCCATGGCGGTGAGAAGCGAGGCAGGATCGCGGCCCGTGAGCACGGCCAGATCCGCCGCGCTGAGCAGGCCCACCCGCGCGCCGCCGTCTTCGATGGCCAGCGCGTCGGCCCGCAACTCGAGCATTTGGAGCCAGTAGTTCTCCACCGTGTCGCCGGCCCGCGCCGCCGCAAGCCCGTTGCGCGTGCCGCATGCCGCCATCCGGCGTGCGAGAAACTCAACCGGCGGCGCGGCGGCGTCCAGCCAGTTACTACCCGCACTTTGCACACGCGTGCCGAGAGTGCTCTCGTGGGTGCCACCGGCCTTCGCGTACGTTTTGACCGCCGACAACTGCACGTCGAGGAACTGCCCCATCGACGGATATCGCTCCACCAGCGCCTCGAACGCCAGAGCTTCCAGGCCATAGAGAATCACGTCACTCGCGGTTCGCGCCGAATGCACGAAGGACTGCGCATCGAGAAAGCGGTCGAGCCCGAGCATGTCGCCTTCGCCCAGGAGGTCGCGCAGATGCTCGCCCGCGGGCCCTTCTTCGAGCACTTCGACTTTGCCCTGCTGGATGACCCAGATCAGCGGTCCGCGCGCATCGCCCTGGCGGAAGATGAACTCATCGCCTTCGTGGAAGGCGATGCGGCCAGCGCCGGCCAACTGCAGCAGGTCGTCGTTTTGAATCTGGTCGAACGGTGGATTGGCCTTCAGAAAATCGGCCACACGCTGGCGGATGATCGTGGTGTTCACAGCTTCCCCCTCAGGAATCGCGAGCGGAGGAACAACACGGTTCACACGCTATAAGCCTTGCATGATAACGCAGTTGGGGAGGCGGATTGACTTCGCGGAATCTTGCTACGCCGCGCCCGCGGCTCGCATCGGACGACGCTTTCTACGCCAAGCCCGCCGCGTGAATCACCTTGTGGGTGTCCAGGTAGTGGCGGAACCGCGTCACCTTGCCCTGCTCGTCGAACGTCCACAAGTGCATCTCTTCGTCGCGGAATCGCGCCCCGCCAGGCAACTCGATGTCGACTGCGATCTCAGCCGCCACCTGGTTCCCGCCCGCCATCACCGACAGCACCCGGAAGTCATGGAACTGGAACGTTCCGATGAGTTCGAAGAAACTAACAACGTCCGCCGCGCCGTGCTTCGCCGCAAGCCACGGCACGCCGGCCTTCTGCGCGCTGTTGCCGGTCCAATGCTCCCAGGCTACGTCTTCGTGCAAATGCGCCAGGATCGCTGGAACGTCGCCGCGTCCAAAGGCGGCATAGATGGATTGAACGGTGCTCGTGTTGTCCATTGGGTTTGACCTGATGAACACTATACGCTCGCGCTGAGCCCGTTGGATTCGCTAATCGCCGCGCTTAGGTCCCCGTGGCGGCTTGCCACCGCCCGGGCCGAACCTCTTCGGCGGACCACCTTCTCTCCGTGGCGGCCGGCCCCCACCCATGGGCGGTCTGTCTCCGCGTGGCTTGTAGTCCCCGCGCGAAGGCGGACGGCCGCCGCCGGATGGACGGTCGTCCCCGGGCGGTCGATCGCCGCGGGGCCTATAGTCTCCGCGCGACGGCGGGCCATCGCCGCGCGGACCGTAGTTTCCACGCGCGGGCGGACGGTCTCCACGCGGAGCATAATCACCCCGCGAGGGTGGGCGATCGCCTCTCGGCGGGGGCCGGTCACCGGTGGGGCGGTAGTCGCCGCGAGGCGGGCGGTCGCCCGAGGGAGGACGGTCGCCACGTGGGGCATAGGGGCCTCTTGGTGGACGGTCGTCACCTCTCGGCGGACGATCATCGCCTCGTGGCGGACGGTCATCGGCTCTCGGCGGGCGAACTCCACGGGGCTCGTATTCGCGGCGCGGGGGGCGGTCTTCTCTTGGAGGTCTGTCTTCTCCCGGCGGTCTGTCTCCTCTCGGACGCCTGTCGTCTCTTGGAGGGCGGTCATCGCGGGGCCGCTCCTCGCGCGGTTCCTCATCGCGAGGCGGGCGGCTCTCGCGGCCCAGGGGACGCCTGCCGAATCCGGGCGTCTCCTTCAATTTCTCCTTCGGTAGAACGGTTGCCTCATAGGCCTTCACCTTGCCGATGGCGTCGGCGATGGCGACGGCCTGCAGGGTTGCTTCCACGTCGAAGGCGATGACCATGTGCGCCGCCGAAATCACGGCTTGGGTGGCCATTGCGAGTGAAGCCCCCGGCGTATCTTCGGTGAGCACGCCGGGCGCGGCGACGTTGACGCATACGGGCAGTTCAAACCGGTTGAGCAGGAAGACGCGCGCGGCCACGGCGGCATTTTCCTCGCGCCGCTTGCCCATGCCGAGGCCCGGTTCGACGGCCAGTTGCGTGTTCTGCAGGTTGGCCATGCGGGCGCGGTGAATGCCCGCGTCGAGGTCGCCTAAGACGGTTGCAATGGGATCCGGCACGGGCGCCTGTTTTGCCCAGCGGTCAGGTGTTCCGCGCATGTGGCCCAGCATGAGCACGCCGTCGGCTTCAGCCACCACCTTGGCGATGGCCGGTTCGAAGCCGG
>CAYUZM010000620.1:0-4336 GCA_964449665.1 uncultured Solibacteraceae bacterium | reverse complement strand
GAACCCAACGTGCCGAGGCTACCCGAGATGGCCAGGGGGTCAAAACGGGTGGTGTTGGTGACGTTGAAGACCTCCCAGCGGAACTGCAGGGTGTGGCTCTCGCTATAGGGCATGGAGAAACTCTTGCCCAGCCCGAGGTCGATATTGAAGTTGCCATCGCCGCGGACGACGTTGCGGCCTCCGGTGCCGCCCGGCAGTGTATAGTCGAACGCCTTTACGGCCTCGGCCGGGTTCTGGAAGATGTTCGGACCGGACGTGCCTCCGGGAGGCGCCGAGGCGTTCTTATTGGTCTCATCGGCGAACGTTCCGATGGGAGTGGCGTTGCCGGTGACGTTCCAATTGGTGGGCCAGAATCGGCCATTGCCGATGCCGACCGGAAGTCCGGTGGAGGCGCGGTAGAGGCCGGAGAGTTGCCAGCCGCCGACGATGGCGTTGAGCACGCCGCCCTGGTCGGCGAACTTGCGCCCGCGGCCAAACGGAATGCCGTACACGAAGTTGGCGTTCCACTGATGGCGGGCGTCGTAGTCGGAGACGGCGCGGAAAAGGCCGCGGTTGAAGCTGTTGATGATCACCCCTTGCAGGGCGGTGGAGTTCTCCGGCGTCGAGGCCAGGTCGATGGACTTGGAGAACGTGTAGTTGAAAGTGACCTCGTCGCCTTTGGAGAAGCGCTTGCGCACGGTCCACAACATGCCGTGGTAGTTGCCGCTGCCGTTGGAGCGGAGGGTGCGCAGGTAGCTGTACTGGCGGTTGTAGAAGGCGTATGGGCCGAACTTGCTGCACGAGGGCCGGCACAGCACGTCCATTTCGTAGAGCGCGTAGGTGTAGTCGGGCGCGTTGGCGGCGTAGCGCTGGTAGGCGACCTGAGTAGGCGAGAGTGTGCTGGTGCCAAGTCCCGGGAAGAGATTCTGCCAGAAGGGAATCGGCGCCACGCTGGCGACGGGCGTGTTTGCCTTGGCCAGTGTGCCGAGTGCGGCGGCGGCCTCGAAATAGCGCATGCCGGAAGCCGGATCGCGCATGTTGATCGGCATCGCGATGTCCTCGCTCATCAGCGAGCGGCGGGAAAGCCGGCCCACGTAGGAACCCTGCACGAACCAACCGCCCTGGAACTCGCGTCCGATCGACAGATTCATGTTCATCGTGTAGGCCGGAACGAGGTTGTCATCGAGGCTGTTGGTAATCGCAAACAGGTTGGGCGCCACCTGCGGAAATCCGGCCGCCGGAGCGTTGGGAAGGATTCCCGCCGGAATTGCGTTCAAGCCCTGATAGCGAGGCGCCGTATTCAGCGCAAGCACCGCCGAAGGATCCGACAACGACGTCGAAAGCCCCAGCGCCGAGACGTCATAGTTGGTGATCAGGCCGGCGCCCATCACGTCATAGAACATGCCCCAGCCGGCGCGGATGGAGGTTTTGCCGGGACCGCCGAACAGGAACTTCGACAGTCCGCCCGATCCCTGCGGCGAATAGGCAACCGAAAGGCGCGGCGCGAAATTCTTCTTGTGGTAGGGGTAGAGATCGCGTCCGCCGGTCTGTTCCTTCAGGATGTATTCCACCGGAGTCACGATCGATTGCGGCGCGCCCATGTCGGCGGCGCCGTTGCGGTCGGCCAGCCAACTCGACAGCGGCTGGCGCGATACCGTCTGTACGCCGTTGGCTTCGTAGACAGGCGGCATCAGGGAGTAGCGGAGCCCGTAGGTGAGGCTGAGGGCGCGCGTCATGCGCCAAGTGTCCTGCGCATAGAACTCATACTCTTCGGCGTTGAACTGGCGTCCTACACCGGCGCCCTGCGCGAGCGGCGATCCGTCCTTGTTGTAGTTGTAGGCGGCGGTGCCCTGGCTGACGACGCCCAATACGGCCATGGCGGCGTCGCGATAGGCGTTGATGGCGTTCGCGCGGATGTCGGTGAGGTTGCGGTTGAGTTCGGCGCCCGAACTGACAAGCCAGGAAGAGTTCGTGGACGCGGAGCTGAATGAGTTGGCGTAGTTCAGGCGATTGTTGCGGATAACGCGGGCGACAAAGCCGAGCTTGAGTTCGTGCTTGCCCCGGAGCCAACTGAAGTCGTCGGCGATGGTGTGGGCCGGCGTTTTGCGAATGAAGGGCCGCGTGTTGCCGTTGAGCAGGTCGATGGTGCGGAAGGTGACGAAGCTGCTCAATGAGACACCGGAGTTCTCCAGCCCGACGCGCGTGATGCCGTAGCGGAAGTTATTCACCATCGTGGAGGAGAGCGTGGAGGTGAGCCCCGCGGCAAGGCCTTTCGTATTGTTCAGTCCGGTATTGTTGGGAGCCATGCCGGGAAACTGGGGAGCGGTGGTGCTCTTGTCGTCCTGGAGATTGCCGCGAACGAACAGGGCATGACGGCTGGCGCGGTCGAGGTAGTAGTCAAGCTTGGCGATGAAGGTTTTGTTGTCTACCTTCACGGGCGCGTTAAATAGATAGCCCGAGGTGTTGATGCTGTCGCCGACCGAAGTGTTGTTGGGCGACGGGTACTGTTTCATGACGGCAAGGGCGTTCTGGCTGACGCCGATACCTGCGGTGTCCACGCGGGCTTGCAGATCGGCCGGCGTGAGTGTGGCGATGGAACCGTCCGTGCGAATGTACTGGACGATGCCGTTGCGCAGTGTATCGGTGGGAACGGTACGCAGGGCCTGTTCTTCACGGCGGTCCTGGCGTCCCTCAAAGTTGCCGAAGAAGAAGAAGCGGTTCTTCAGGAAGGGACCGCCGAGCGATGCACCGTACACATTGCGGTTCAGCTTGGCGACGGGCAGGCCGCTCTGGTTATTGAAAAAGCTGTTGGCGTTGGTGGCTTTGTTTCGCAGGAACTCGTAGGCCGAACCGTGGAACTGGTTGGTGCCGCCTTTGGTGACGAGCGCAATCTGGGCGCCGGAGCTGCGGCCCTGATCGGCGTTAGCGTTCGTCGTGGTGACGCGGAACTCCTGAACGCTGTCGAGAGTGACGCGAAGCGCGCTGGTGAACGGGTCGCGGTTCTGCTGGTCGTTCACATCGACGCCGTCGAGAGTGACGTTGGCCTGGTCGCTCTTGCCGCCGAGCACATTGCCGCCACGATAACTGTTGGTCAGGTTCTCGCCCGCGAATGTGACACCGGGCTGGAGCGCGAGGAGTCCGACAATGTTGCGGCCTTCAAACGGCAATTGCAGGATGGGCTTGGTGCCGAAGCTGTTGCCAATGGTCGCGTCGGTGGTGTTCAGCAGCAGCGCCTCGGCGGTGATCGAAACGCTCTCCGAGACGGCTCCGACCTCCATTTTGACCGCGACGGTTGCGGGGGTATTGACGAGTAGCCGCACGTTATTGACGACGGCCGAGGAGAAACCACTTGCCTGCGCGGTAAGTGTGTAGTTGCCGGGCGCCACCTGCGAAAATACGTAGTTGCCGGAAGAATCGGCATTGGTGGTGCGCTTAAGGCCGGTTTCGGTGTTTGCGATCTCGACCTTAGCGCTGGGAACTCCAGCGCCGGACGGATCGGTTATTGTGCCATTGAGTTGGGTCGTACCCTGCGCCATGAGTGTAGTTAAGGCGCACAAATGCACGGCCATGGACGACACGAGTCGCCTAGCTTTCATAAGTTACCCTTTCCCCACCGCCTGGCGACGCGGCCTGGCGGACCAAAAATATTTCAAAAGTGTAGCACCACCACTTGGCCGTTGTGCGGTGGGGATTTCGTGGAAGGAACTAAGATAGTGGTATGCCCGACAACCCTTTCGTCATCGCGGGGCGCACGTTCACTTCGCGGCTCATCGTCGGTACCGGCAAGTACCGCAGCTTCCCTGAGATGAAGCGCTGCCATGAGGCTTCCGGAGCCGACATGGTAACGGTGGCGGTACGGCGGGTGAATCTGACAGATAAGACAAAAGAGTCTTTACTCGACTATATCGATCGCGACCGGATGTTCATTTTGCCCAACACGGCCGCCTGCTACACGGCGGATGAAGCCATCCGCACGGCGCGGCTGGGACGCGAGGTGGGGCTGTCCAACTGGGTGAAGCTGGAGGTCATTGGGGACCAGCAGACTTTGTTTCCGGACAACGTTGGGCTGCTCGAAGCCACGCGGGTGCTGGCGAACGAAGGATTCGTGGTGCTGCCCTACACGACCGACGATCCGGTGAACGCGCGGCGGCTGATCGACGCCGGGGCGGCGGCCGTAATGCCGCTGGCGGCGCCCATCGGTTCCGGGCTGGGCATTCAAAACGCAACGAACCTGCGCATCATCCGCGAGCAGATTACCGAGGTGCCGCTGATTGTGGACGCCGGCGTCGGCACCGCCTCAGACGCGGCCATCGCGATGGAACTTGGCTACGACGGCATACTCATGAATACGGCGATC
>CAYUZM010000619.1:1035-4336 GCA_964449665.1 uncultured Solibacteraceae bacterium | reverse complement strand
TCTTCGTCCCGTCACGGCCGCTCTTGGGCGTGAAGTCGAGGACGTTGTACGGACCGCCTTCATCGCCCACGTAAATCCACAGCCGTGCGTTGGCCGTCTTGCCTTTGGCCAGCATCGGCATGATCGTGTCATCGGTCGGAACCACGTGCGATGCCCGAACCCGGTCGGCCATCAGCTTGTACAGCGGATCGACTAAGTCCGCCACATCGCCGCACCAGACCGATTGCGTGGCCCGTGAGATCTCAAACCTCTGCCGCTCGAAGATATCTTCCAGGCGATATAGCGGCAGGTAATCGGCGAACTTACTCGTCACAATGTAGGCCAGCAACCCCGGCCCGGCCATCCCTTTATCGATCGCCGATTCCGGCTTGGCCGCCGTCTGGATCCGGGCGCCGGAGCCTTTGCTTTCGCAGTTCGGACAGGCGTACTTGTTGCGCAGGTGCCGGATGCGCTCGAACCGGGCGGGATAATATTCGATCTGCCAGCTTTCGTCCGCACCGATCTCCTGGCGCTGGGCCCCGCAACAGGGGCAGGCGCGCTGCTCGTCGCTCAGTTCGTATACGCGAGTGGCGGCGGGTATGCTCTCAAAGTTAGCGAGGTTGCGCCGGCAAGGGCGCCGCCGCACGCGCCGCAGTTCCTCGGCGGGCCCGGCCGCGGCCGGACGATCGTCCGGATGAACGGGCTTGCGGTCCAATTCCTCGGCGAAGGCGAGCAGCATCTGGGCCACCTCGCCGCTCGATTCGAGCCGGTCCGCGCGCGGGCCGTAATACCACTTCTTGTAGCGCTCCAGCTCCAGTTTCAGGCGCAGCATCTCCACGCGAAGTTCTTCGGCGCGGCGTTCTTGCTGTTCGGCGCGTTGCGTCTCCCGGTCGCGTTCCAGAGCCAGCGAACGCACCATCTCCTTCAGCGCGTCGCTATCCTCCGGTAAGTTGACTAACTCATGAGTCACGTCCAATAGGCGCCAGAAGTAAGGATGATGTTACTCTGCCGGGGAATCTTTGGTAGTGGGTCAATTTGGATTCGGCGGGGCTTGACGCCGTCTCGCCCTCGATGCCTCTACGCTTTAGCATTCCATGAGAGAATTGGTGAATGCCAGAGTATAGCCACCGCGAGCACTGGAATCGCATACGCAGAGGGCGTCTCGTGCAGGTGATTTCGTTCGCCGGTAGCGCAATCGCCGCTGCGGCAGCCGTTCGCGATCTAATCACTGGCGAATCGGTGAAGGCCGCAGACATACTGAAATTCCTCCCTGGCTCCCCTTGGGCGTGGATATCTCTGACGCTTCTTGCCCTCTTGGTCGTCCTGTTTCATGAAACGCGGCACATCGTAAAGGATGCGCTGGACGGCCATGACAAAACAGTGAGGGACCTCACGGTTGCACATGAGCGCCAACTGGCAGGTGAGCAGTCCAGTCGCGATGAAATCCTAAAAGCAGAACGGGCCTTATCGGAGTCTAGGCAGCGTGAACATGACCTACAGCTTTCCGTGGAGCGCGACAAGGTTAAGGGGCTAGAGGCGCGAGTCCATGATCTTGATGTCAAACTAGGCCAGCCTCGCCTAACCATGTCATTTGCGGAGGTAAATTACATGCACGAATTTGACGAGCCGGGTGTTCCTTATGACGAACACACTGAGTTTGTTGTCGAGAATGGCTCCAGTATCGATGCCTTCAAGGTGTACCTAGCGCCCGCGCAGATTGGAGACTACACAATTCAGAGCCAAATGACCATTGAAAAACTACCAGCTAACCAATCCAAGAAGATTGAGTATGTGGTCCTCTACGATAAGGACCCGGTCCACGGCAGATCGATAAATCTGTCCTACAGGGGCCACTTGAAGGATCTGCTTGAGACATTAACGAAGGATGGTCGCGAGCCAGTTCGGTTCCCTTTATCGCTGCGCTACAGAGACTTCCACGGCACAGAGTACGAAACGCCAATGGATCTCTTTTGGCTTCTTGGCTATACGGAATTGCCAGTGTTGGAGATCAAAATCCCTAGGCGGCTTGAGCCGAAATCGAAGTCGCAAGGAGCAGTATCTCCTGAATAGTCCAAATATGCTGACTAACGCCCGCTTCCATCGCCGGAGTGACCCGCAACGTCTGATGCACGCGGCAGAAGTTGTAGTGCATATGGAACAGCGCCAGCGAATGAATATGGTTCTCAATCTTCTTACTGAAGGCGTTCGTCAGCCGCGTAAAACGGCGCATGTTCATCCTCATATTGAGGTTCTGACGTTCCACGTAGGACGTGCTGACGTGCTTCGGATCGGGCTTGCCCGCGATGGCCTTCTGCTCACACCCGATACAAGCGGCGGGGCTGTAGCGCTTCTGCGCCTCGGGGTCGTTTCCAAAAACCTTCACCAGCATCGCGTAATCAACGCCAGCGCCAAACGCATCAGCAACCGCCGTCAAGTACATCTTGTGGCCGTCGGTGGTCAACTGGACGCGATTGGCGAGACGGGATTCGATGTCCTGCAAGAACGCGGTGGCGGTGCCAGCATCACGGCTACCCGCGTACCAGCCGATCACCAGTTTGCTCTGTGCTTCGATGGCCGTAAACGTCCAAACGTCGCCAGCGTATTGCGTTTCGAGCATCGTGGCGGTGACGTTCTTCTGCTTCGCATAGCAGAAAGACCAGATTTCATCGACCTGGATTCGCTTGGCGTTGATATTGCGAATCGCGCGGTTCTGGTAGTCGGCGCAAGTCGTCCCAACTTCGGCAAGCAAGCGAAGGATCGTACCCTTGGCGACGCCCGTCATGCGCGACGTAGAGCGAATAGAGCAGCCCTCGACAAGTGCCGAGATCACCGCGACTTTTTTGTCCATGCTCAAGTGGTACGCCATGGACAAAGTATGCCATACCGCTTTAGCATCGTCAACGGAAAAGAGACGGAAGCCCTACTTTTTCTTGGGCTTCTTCGCCCATCGCTTCTTCGCGGCTTGGGATGCGATCTCCGATCTGCGCTCGGGAGTCAAAGTCTCCAACCTGCGCTTTCCGCCCACTTTGCCGCCCTTTTTGCCCATTTCGGACATGACCCGCGACACGAGAGTCATACTCATAGTCTCCGATTCCTGAATGATGACATCAAAAATACGCCGCGCCGCCTGGACTTCATCTTCCGGCGGCGTGCTTTTACGTTTAGGCATACCTCAACCGTGGCACGGGCGGCGGCTGGGCGTCAAGCGGGAGGATTTTCAAATTGACCCACTACCGAATCTTTTACGCGCTGATTGGCCCTGCGTCGCGTTCATAGCGCGGTACGCGCTTCAGCCGCGACATGTCGATGCCGTCCAGAACCA
>CAYUZM010000619.1:0-1025 GCA_964449665.1 uncultured Solibacteraceae bacterium | reverse complement strand
CCCAGCCTCGGCGACTTAAACACGCCCGCCTCCAGACGCTTGTACCACAGCACGAAACCATCGCGGTCCCAAGCCAGGATCTTCAACCGATCGCCGCGGCGCGAGCGGAAAACGAACAGATGCCCGCCCAACGGGTCTTGCCCGATCACCGTCCGCACGCGTTCGGCCAGCCGGTCGAACCCGCACCGCATGTCGGCCGCTTCGGCGGCCAGCCAAATGCGCGCCCCTTGCGCACGGTCCAGCGAATGCAGACTCGGCAGGCTGGTCCACCGCGCACCTCCAGCGCAGCCACAACGCCACGCGGATGGTCCGGATCCAAACCCGGGTCCACCAGCACGCAACACCCTTCGCCGAGGCGGATGGCAATGGCGCCCCGCCTCGTAGGCGCCGGCCGCGCCGCCGGCTTCGCTACCTGAACTTCCAGGAATCGGTCGGCAACGGAGCCGCGTAGCCGCTTCCTCTAGGTGTAGAACTGCGATGTGGTGAGACCGCGTTCCCGACAGAACGCATCTACCGTCTCGCCACTCTCGCTCTGCTCTGATATCACGCTGGTCCACTTGGACCGCACCTCGGGGTTAGCTATTCCCATACCTCAACTCTGAGCCAGGACGTCGCTGCTCACAAGATGGGGTTCAAATAACGCTCACGAATGGTGGGCGCGACAGGACTCGAACCTGTGACCTCCTGCGTGTGAAGCAGGCGGTGGGCTTCTTTCGGCTCCCAGCTCTCTATCTCGCTCCTTCGATTATTAATAACTTGGGGAATCTGCTCTTCGCTCGATCAGCATCCTCAACCAGTGCTTCAGATGGAGTTTTGATACGGTTCTGATACGGCCGGCCAACGTGGCCGTCTGCAAAGGGTGCGGGTTGCAGGCAACACTGTTCGAACCCTCCGAACTGTTGCGCCACTCGAACTGCACAACACCAACAAACAACAAGGGGAATTGGCCAGCAGAAGGGAATATCGAAATTTGGCTCCCCGGCATGGATTCGAACCACGATTCACGGCTCCAAAGGCCGCTGTCC
>CAYUZM010000618.1:0-4340 GCA_964449665.1 uncultured Solibacteraceae bacterium | reverse complement strand
ACCTTCCCAATTGCCGCCATCAGAGGCGATAATAACCATTCATGTCCATCTCCATCGGAATCATCGGCGGCAGCGGCCTCTACTCCATGCCCGGTTTCACCAAACAAGAAGAGGTCCGCATCCAAACCCCCTTCGGCGACCCCTCCGACGCCTACGTCCTCGGCGAGCTCTCGGGCAAGCCCGTCGCCTTCCTCGCCCGCCACGGACGCGGCCACCGCATCTCGCCCTCCGAGCTGAACTTCCGCGCCAACATCTACGGCTTCAAATCCCTCGGCGTCGACACGATCCTCTCCCTCAGCGCCGTCGGTTCCCTCAAGGAAGAGCACAAGCCCCTCGACTTCGTCATCGTTGACCAGTTCGTCGACCGCACCCGCGGCCGCATCGGCACCTTCTTCGGCGAAGGCCTCGTCGCCCACGTCGGCTTCGGCGACCCCATCTGCATGAACCTCGCCCAAGTCCTCCACCAGGCCGCCGCGAACGTCGGCACCCACGCCACCCTCGGCGGAAACTACCTCTGCATGGAGGGACCGGCCTTCTCCACCAAGGCCGAATCGAACCTCTACCGCAGTTGGGGAATGGATGTGATCGGCATGACCAACCTCCAGGAGGCCAAACTAGCCCGTGAGGCGGAGATGTGCTATTCCACCGTGGCCATGGTGACAGACTATGACTGCTGGCATCCGGACCACGACCACGTCACAGTACAGCAGATCGTCGCCACCTTAGTACAGAATGCCGAAAATGCGGCGAAAGTCGTGGCCGAGGCGGTTCGCATAATGCCTTCGATGAAGGCATGTAAGTGCGGGCAAGCATTGGCACATGCCATCATCACCGATAAGGCGGCAGTGCCTCCCGCGACGCTTGAAAAGCTGCGTCTCATTGTGGGCAAGTATTTTGAGTAGCGGGAGATTCTTTACAGCCCAAGGTTCAATCTCAATCTCGCATTTGTCTCAGGTCCTCATTGCCGCAGAAATGGGCAAATAGTCACATTCGCCATCCAAGGCCGTTCTCTACCCTCAATCAAACACGGATTTTGTTCGGGCTAGGGCCGAAGACCCGTTTGCCCGGGCGATTCTTCGAACCGTGTCTTCCTTGGAGGGAAGCTTATGATTGCGAAAACGCTCCTGCGAGGGTGCGTGGCACTGTCCATCTGGACAGCGTCAACGCTGTTCCTGCAGGCCGACACGATAACCTTTTATCTCGATTCCAACAGCCAGATTACAAGTAGCAGTTCCGGCGTTGGGAATTACATCGAGTACACGCACGCCACTGGATTCAAAGTCACCGCCACCGCCTGGTATGCCGCCGATCTGAACTCCGCACTCACCGCCGCAAAGCTGGGCCGCTACGACGGCGGGTTGGGCGTCTGCAGTCAGTACGATAATTGCAGACAACCGAATCATGCGGTCGACAACAACAGCGGCAAAGATTTCGTCCTGTTCCGATTCAGCGGCCTGGTCGATCCTTACCGGATGACGCTCGGCTGGGCCTCAGGCGATGCCGACGTGCAGTATTGGGTGGGAATCGAGAAGATGCCGGCTCTCCAGGGCCTCCTCATTGGCAACCTTGCCGATGAAGGTTTCGCCAGCTACAACCTCGACGAAGGCGACGGAACGCGCTCGTTCAACCTGCTCGGCAGCACGGGCTTTTCGCTCCTGGTTGCGGGGCAATTGTCTGAGTACAACGACTACTTCAAAATCGAGAAGTTGAAGCTCGAAGTTCTTCCCGAGGACGAGGTTCCCGAACCGGCCACGTTCGGTCTGGTCGGTGCGTCGATCCTCGGCTTGGTCTGGATCCGCCGCAAGCGGGCATAGTCCGCAAGCGCGCATAGTCCGCAAGCGCACTTGCACCGCAGGCGGGTCGACCTGGCATACCGGCCCAAAGCTGCCACCAGCCAGACCTGGCCACAAGTCAAACCTGCGACCAGCGAAACCTGCTGCCTATTCGGCAAATCAGAAAGGGCCGTCCGTCATGGGCGGCCCTCATTCTATTGCGGAAGGCGGATTGTTGTGAGCGGCGGACTAGTTCGGACGGCGGATTACCGCGGACGGCGGAACAGGCCCCGCGGCTACTCCAGCATGGAGCGGAGCATCCAGGCCATCTTTTCGTGCTCTTCCATGAGACCGGTGAGGAAGTCCGCCGTTCCCGCGTCGCCGAACTTGGTTTGTGCGGTGTCGAGGCCGGCACGCAGGCTGACGATCAACGCTTCGTGGTCGCTCAGAAGCGCTCCCACCATTTCCTGCGATTTGAGAGCGCCGCCCTTGACTTCCTTCAGAGTCGCGAGCGAGAGCATTTCCGCCAGCGAGCCAGGCGCAACGCCGCCGAGCGCGCGAATCCGTTCGGCGACTTCATCGATCGTTTCATCGATCGCCTCATATTGCGATTCGAAGAACTTGTGCATGTCGTGAAACAGCGGTCCCGTCACGTTCCAATGGAAGTTTCGGGTCTTCGTGTAGAGGATATATTCATCAGCAAGCAGAGGATTGAGCAGAGCCACTACGCCTTGGCGCTGATCTTTGGTGAGTCCGATTTGAAGTTCCATACTATCTATAGGATGCCCCAATTCGCCGGAAAGTGACAGGCTTCCGGCAGTTAAGCTCAGGTACTTCCTGGAGGCGATTAAGTGGAATTACGCTGGCGTTGGGCGCGCCGGAGTCGGATGATGAGGCATGGCGACGGCTGACGGAACACGGGCGGTGATCTGTCAGCAGTGCCGCATACTGCTCGACACCGAGTACGAAATCGTAGACGGAGCGCCGGCATGTGATAGTTGCGCACCCGCATTGAAAGCGGAACTTCGCAAACGTCAGGCGGCCGCGATGCAACTTCCGGGCGGGTGGTGGACTCGCGCGGGCCTTTTCGGGGCCGGCGCCGCGTTTGCCGGGTCCGCCATTTATGCCTGTTTGATTCTGGCGACGGGGTTTGAGCCCACATTCCTGGTGATCGCCGTGGGCGCGGCGGTCGGTATCGCGTTGCGAGCCGGCGCCGGCCACAAGGGCGGGCTGCCGCTGCAGGGCATCTCCGTTGCGCTCGTGTACCTATCGATGTTGCTGGCTTACGCCGTGGTGGCAGCCATGGCCGCCGCCGCCGGAAATCTCGGCGGCCTCACGCCCGAGATTGCGGAATTCCGGAGCCAGTTTGGCGACGGACTGGGCCTATTGGCGTTCGCGATCAGCCGTCCGTTCATGTCCGGGCCAGTGGGCTTAATCTCGCTCGTGCTGGGATTCTTCGCCGCGTGGCGTTTGTGCGCGGAGGGCCAGGCGGGAGCGGCCGGCGGCATCGTCGATCGCCTTGCCAATATTTCGAAAGACTAGCTCGTCAGCGCGCTCACGTCCGCCAAATACATTTGACGGCCGTTGCCCCCGTGTGGAGAGTCGAATACCACCTTTTTGCCGTCCGGCGAAATACGTGGCGTCGTATCGCAGCGCCAGTAACCGGTGTACTCCGGCGCGGAATAGAATCGGCCGATCTCATGGACACGGCGCTGTTCGACGTCAAAGACGAACACCGTCTGTTTACGCTCGCCGTCAGGACTCGTGTCGCAAGCAATCCAGCGGCCCTCGTTGAAGTAAGTGATGTGGCCGTTGCGCGGCATCTCGCGCCGCGCAAACGGCTGCGCTTCGCCAGTTGGCTCGTCGATCAGGTACCAGCCTTCGCCCGCTTCGGGGCGGTTTGCCCACACGACCAGCGTTCGATCGTCGCGCCAATGGAAGTGCGACGTCTTGCCGTAAGGATCGAGGACGCGCAGTCCGGTGCCGTCGGGATTCGCGCTGAACATCCGAGTGGAGAAACGCGTGCCTTCGGCGGGTCCTCGCCAGCGATGGAGAAACACGAATCGCCGGCCCTTCGGCGACAGCAGAAGGTGGTTGTACCAATGCTTCGCCTTTTCCCACGTACCGCCGTGAGTCAGCGGATGTTCCAGGGCGGCAGCATACGGAATGATCAGCTTTGCGGGCGATCCATCGAGCGCCATGCGCCACACTCCGGTATCGGCAGGAGCAGCCTCTCCGCGTCTGGGATCGGGCACGTCGGCGTAGCCAGTCTCGGGGCGGACATCGTATAAGCGCCGGAAATCGGTCGATAGGGCGTAGCGCGAATCGGGGGAAAGGCAGTAAATGGGACCGGGTAGGGTGCGGCTTTTTCCTCGTTTGACATCCGTGATGTGCGAGACGAGGTGGCCGTCGACACGGTCGTTCCAGATGACCTCGGATTTCGAGCCGGGCAGCCACTGCAGCATACAGGTCTGGTGCCAACTCCACGCATGCGTCGTGCCCAGACTGCTCCATTGGTCCTGGTTTGCGGTATCCACGATTCCAACTTCCAGCGTGTCCGCTGCGGTG
>CAYUZM010000617.1:0-4343 GCA_964449665.1 uncultured Solibacteraceae bacterium | reverse complement strand
ACGCGCCTCCGCCACCTCCCGCTCGTTGCGTGTGAGGAAGAACGGCGTGCGCGCGGAGCCATTCGTTGTCTTGACTTCGATGAGGCGCGGGCTGCCTGACTTTGTGAAAGACAGGACATCGTAGCCAGCGCCATCTCCCTCGTCGGCGGCAATCCATTTCACTTTTTCGGCGAGATCCGATCTTTCGGCACCACATAATAGACACCGTTCGACCTCCATGACCAGCGCCTCGCCGGCCTTGCCGAGAGAGCGATTTCGATGATCGCGTTGGGCGGGATCGAACTTCCGGACGAGGCGCCGCAATCCCGCTGGCATCGGCGCAGGCTCGGGATCGAGTTTGGGGGGAGGAACGAAAATTTCGCTAGGCAGAGGTGCTTTCGCGGACACGCCGATGTGTGGCTCAAGGGCGGCCGGGTTAACGCTGAGGTAACGGTCAATGGCACCGAAGATGGCGTTCTGGTAGTTCCGTTTGGGCATGTAACCTGCGATCCAAGGCATGCCCAGTTCATCCAACACCGCTGAGATGTTCTGGTGCTTGAACTCAACGGAGCGATGCGTGCGGCCAATCTGCGCCATCAGCGCGGCGCTATGGCGGCTCTTCACGTAGCGCTGGCCCTTGAGTTCGGCTTCCAGCATGACGAAGTAGTCGGAGACGATCGCGTCGAGCTCATCGTCGCTCCAGGGTTTGCCGATTTTCGCTTCGTCAGCCGTTCTTGGTTTCAAAGTAAGTGATCGTGCGAAAACTTAGTGTCCCAAATCGGAGGAGCTTGGGATAGTGGCATGCGGGTTGCTTGTGAGTGGTTGGACAGGAGGTCTGCATGTCGAAAATTTCCCGCCGTGCGGCGATGGGTGGTACGGCTGCGTCGTTCAGTGTGATGGGCGCGCGGACGGCGCTGGGGAGTGAAGCCAACTCGGCGGTGTCGTTTGGGGTGATCGGCACGGGCGGGCGGGGGCGGTATGTGGGCAACTACATGATTGCCGACAAGCGGGCACGGCTCGCCGCGATTTGCGATATTTTTCCCGACCGGATCGATTTGGCGAAGACTCAAATGCCGGGGGCGGATAAGTCGAAGACTTACCGCGACTATAAAGAGCTGCTGGCCGATCCTTCGATTGATGCCGTGTTGATTGCGACTCCGGTGTATCTGCATCCCGAGCATTTCGAAGCGGCGGTGGCGGCGAAGAAACATATCTACTGCGAGAAGCCGGCGGGGGCGGATGTTGCGGGCGTGAAGCGGCTGCTGGCGGCGTCGAAGAGAGCCGATCCGGCGAAGGTGATTCAGTTCGGTTTTCAACAGCGGTTCAGCCCTGAGTACCTTGCCGCAGAGAAGCGGCTTCTGTCGGGCGAGATGGGCGATTTAACGCTGATGATGAGCTATTGGGTGTGGGGCGGGAACGCGTTCCGCAAGGTTGCGCCGTCGCCGTATCCGGAAGAGGAGCGGATGGTGCGGCATTGGGGGGCGAACAAGTCGACCTCGGGCGATTTCATCGTGGAGCAGGATTGCCATGGGCTGGACGTGTTGAACTGGTTTGCGCGCGCGCTGCCGTTGAGTGCCGTCGGCGATGGCGGACGGATGGCGCGCACGAGCGGCGACAACACCGATCACGCGAACGTCACCTACGAATATCCGGGCGGGTTGAAGGGCTGGCTGCTCGGCACGCAGTTGCCGCCGAACCCGTATTGGGATGTGAAGGAGCAGTTCTTCGGCACGAAGGCCGTGATTGAGACGACGCGGCACTATTACACGTGGTTCGAGGCCGGGAAGAAGGACGTGGCGAAGTACACGTCGGCGCGCGAGATCACGATTGATGCGATTGAGCACTTCTACGGCGCGATTGTGGAAGGGCGGCGGTTCAATATGGCGGCCGATGCTTGCACGAGCACGTTCACGTCGCTGTTGGGGCGGATGGCGTGCGAGTCGAAGCGCAAGGTGAGCTGGCAGGAGATGTTGGAATCGGCCTAACGGAGGCCGACGATTTCGGTGGACCAGTCGGTATAGGAGCGATACTGGCCGCGGTACCAAAGCACGAAGGCATTGTGGTGGTTGTTGGGTGTTGGATGGTTGGCCGGGACGATCGGGCGTAGGTTATCGACGGTCGTCCCGGGCGTCAGGTTGAAGAACTGCCAGCCCATGTCCGCGCGTTTCCCCTGGAAGAGTTCGTAGTGTCCGCTCGAGGTGGTGCGTCCGGTGGCGGGATGGACGCTCGCGCTGAGGTAGACGGTGTCGAGGTCATCGGGGTCGAGGCAGATTCCGCCCGCGTAATACTCTTGGCCTTGGTAGAGGCGGCGGCCGGCGTGGGCGATTTCGCGGTCGTCCCATGCGGCGCCGTTCCAGCGGGCGTAGCGGTAGCGGATGTCGCCCGAGTGGACGTGGCTGGTGTAGACGATGGCGGGGCGGCCTTGCTCGTCGAGATGCATGTCCCAGACCCAGGCTTCGCCGGTGAGGGAGCGGTTGCCGTCGTAGATGCGGGTACCTTCGGTGGCTTGGAGGGGTCCGTCTTCGAGGCGGCGGACGGGCGTGCCGTCGGAGCGGTGGAGGGTGCCGTTGCGGAGGTAGGCGTGGTAGAGGCTGTTGGCGAAAGCGGGGCGGTCGGGGTGGCCTTCGGTGTAGGCGAAGTGGATGGTGTCGCGGTTGTTCGAGGCGTACTTCACGTAGGGGCGCTCGCCTTTGCGGAAGTAGATATGGTTGGCGGCGGCGCGCCAGGTGCGGCCGTTGTCGTCGGAGCGGGACCAGGTGGGGTTGAAGTCGATGGCGCGCCAGAAGAAGTAGATGCGGTTGGCTTCGGCGGAGAGCTGGAAGGGGTTGGCGTAGCTGAAGCCGTGGGGGCTGCCGAAGTCGAAGGTTTGGACGGGGTCCCAATGGGAGGCGTCGTGGGGGGCGGTGGTGACGCGGACGTACATGGCGGGCTTACCGGTGACGCCGCCGTGGGTGGTCCAGAAGGCCATGAGGCGGCCGTCGGCGCGGAGGAGGAGGGCGGGGACGTTGTGGTCGTCGATTTGGAAATTTTCGATGAGGGGGAAGGTGCGGACGACGTTGGTGGAGAGGTTCCAGGTGTTGACGTGGACGGCGCCGGTGGAGGAGATGGAGGCGGCGTGGAGGAGATTGCCATCGATGAGGGCGCGTTCGTCCTGGAACCAGCACCAGGCGCCGTCGGGGTTGAGCACGGTGGGCATGCGGGTGTGGGTGCACGTGGGGGGCCAGAGGGGGGGGCAACGCGAAACAGGGTGGTAGCCCGGGGAGGATAATTCTTTCGGCGAGAAGCATCTGCTGCCCGATACAATCAGGTTGTGGCACAACACTCCATTCCACCTATAAAGGCCCGTGCACCACAGAATCGTACTATTGACTTGAGCGAAATCGAATCGGTCCAGTTCGCGCAAAACATTGGCACGTTCAATCACAGAGTCGAAGAGCGAGAGATTCTGAATAGGACGATTCACGATGACATACTTCAGTTGGTAGATTACTTACCGTCCGAGTTTGTGGATCTGCTTGTGATTGATCCACCCTACAATCTGGATAAGCAGTACAACGGGACACAGTTCAAGGAACTATCGTTCGACGGCTACCTTGCATGGGTTAATTCATGGTTGTCCAAGCTCTTGCGGCTCGTGAAGCTTGACGGCTCTGTCTATATTTGTTCTGATTGGCGATCTTCGGCTGCCATCAGGCTTGCAGCAGAGAAGCATCTATGCCTGAGGAATAGAATTACGTGGGAACGAGAAAAAGGGCGAGGCGCAACGCGAAACTGGAAGAACAATTCGGAAGATATTTGGTTTTTTACGCGATCCGAAAATTACTACTTTAACGTCGAGGCAGTGAAGCTCAAGCGCCGGGTTCTGGCCCCCTACACGAAGGACGGTATGCCGAAGGATTGGGAGCGGTCTGCGCAAGGTTCCTTCCGCCTTACTCACCCGTCGAATCTGTGGACAGACTTGACAGTGCCATTTTGGTCTATGCCTGAGAATACCGATCACCCGACGCAAAAACCAGAAAAACTCATAGCCAAGTTAATTCTTGCGAGTTCTCGTCCCGGAGATGTCGTTTTCGACCCATTTCTCGGGTCAGGCACGACATCTGTGGTTGCCAAGAAATTGGACCGCAGGTACGTGGGGGTTGAAATCGATAAGACCTACTGTTGCCTTGCAGAGAAACGACTTGCTCTCGCGGAATCCGATCAGTCCATCCAGGGTTACGCTGACGGGGTCTTTTGGGAGCGGAACACACTCGCACTCCAACCAAATAAGACGAGGTCTGGCGCCCAGCACGCCACCGTCATTGGCGCCCTATTTGACTAGGCTTTCCCTAAAGCCAAGAAGCGCAGCAGCATCTCCTTAGCGG
>CAYUZM010000616.1:0-4347 GCA_964449665.1 uncultured Solibacteraceae bacterium | reverse complement strand
CAGATGGAAATGCGCGGCGATGAGGCCGGGAAGCGGCGTCAAACCGCGGGCATCGACGGATTCGCCCGCCGGCGGGCGGACGCTGCCGCGTGGCCCGGCGGCGACGATCCGGTCGCCCTCGACTACAACTATGGAATCCTCAATAGGCGCGCCGCCACGCCCGTCAATGAGCCGCGCGCCTGAGATGATAAACGTTGCCAGTGCCAGAAGCATGAACTTGATTGTGACTGAATCCGGCAGGGCTCGCATGCGAAACGTCCCCGCCTTCTTCCAGTACACTAAACCCATCACCGTGCAACGACCCGCCGCCGCCCGCCGTCTCAGCCGGAGCGGATCGCCCGTCACGCACCGCATCCGTGGAGCCGTAAGCCATTGACCCAGACCCGCGAACAGCTCCTCGCCACAATCCGTGAAAGGATGGTCGCCTACGCGTCATCACACTTAGGGAGGGACTTTGCGGAAGACATGGCGCAGGAAACTCTCCTCGTGTTGGAACAAAAATATGGCGATAAGGAACGTGCCGAGGATCTGCTGCCGCTGGCCTTCCAGGTATTGCGCTTCAAACTCGCCGAGTTCCGCCGCAAAGCGACGAGGCGCGGCGAATGGGATACCGAACAGGTGGATGAGCTGCCCCTCGCCGATGGGCGCGCCAATCAGGCGCTCGACCTGGAACGCCGCGAACTGCAAGCGCGGCTCGAAGACGCCATTGCCAAACTCGACGGCCGGTGCCGCGACCTGTTTCGCCTTAAGCTCGAAGATAGGACCTTTGAAGAAATCCGGCAGATCATGAACGCCGCCGCCATCAATACGGTCTACACGTGGGATCACCGCTGCCGTCAGCGACTGCTCGACCTCCTCAACAAGGAGGACGCGCGATGACCGCCCGCGACCTGGAAAAACTGCTAGGCGGCTACATGACCGGCACGCTTTCCGAAGCCGAGAACAGCGCCCTCCTGCGGGCCGCCCTCGACGACCAGCAACTCTTCAACGCCCTCGCCGATGAAGAGGCTTTGCGCGATGCGCTCGCCGACCCCGTGTTCCGCGCCCGGCTTCGAGCACGGCTGGCTCCTGAAGCCGTGCCGCCGCAGCGCAGCCTCCGTTGGATGTGGTGGCTTGCGCCAGTCATGGCCGCGGGCTTGGCGCTGGTCTTCGTCATGAGCAGCCCTGGGCCTGAGCGGCCGTTGGAGATGGCTTCGACCAAGGCTCCCGAATCCGGCGCCACGCAACCGGCTCCAACGCCCAACCGCTCCACGGCGGATGCGGAACGGACGCCGGGCCAGCAACAGATTGCCGCGCCGCCGGCGGCTAGGCCTCTCGCCGCGGCACGTGCGCCAGGACAAAGCGAGCCAAACTCGCGGGTGCGCGGACCTTTCGCCGATGCCGTCCCGCCGCCATCATCTCCGCCGCCACCTCCACCGCCGCCGCCGATGGCTGCTCCGAAGCCGGTCGCCGAATCGGTTTCCTTGAGTGGGGCCGCGCCGGTCGTTACAGCCGAAAAGAAATCCACCGGTGATGAATCCGCCCCGGGGCCGAAGTCTGCCGCTCCGTCTGAACTCCGTAAGGCCGCCACCGAAACCGATGCGCTCGCCGCGGCCGCGTTTGACCTCCAGGTGGAGCGTTCCATTAACGGCCGCTTCGAATCCACGGAACTAGGCGCGCTCCGCCAGGGCGACCGCGTTCGGTTTCGCGTCCGTGTCCCCGAATCGGGCACGCTGGTGATGACGTCGGGCGCCAACGTCGCCCGGTCCACGCTTGCCGAAGCGGGACGCACGTATTATCTGCCCGACGCCAACGGTCTTCCTCCGGGCGATGCAACGGTGCAAATCGCCATCGCCCTTCATCGCCCTGTTGAAGGCGAGCGAGCGAATACGCTGTTCCGTGCCCGGCAGCAAGCCTCGGATCGTCCTGCCGCGTCCGCGTTGGGAGGAGCCGCACCCGCGGCGCCGCCTCCGCCCGCACCCGCGATGCGCGACGCCCGCCGTGAGGACTCCAAAGACAAGGCCAAGGAGGAAGCCGGCAAAGTTGCCGCCCCCGCAGCACAGGCTGCCTCTGCTGCTACGCCGCCCGCGCGGCAAATTCTCCTTCGCCTCGAATTCAAACCGCGCTGAATCCACCATCCGCGATACCATACCACCCATGCCGGTGCGCCACCGCGTCCTGATGCTCGTCTTCGCCGCGGCGTTTATCACCTACCTCGACCGTGTCTGCATCTCCGTTGCCGCGCCTTCAATGCAGGCCGATCTTGGCCTAACGCAACTCCAATTCGCCTGGGTCTTCACGATCTTCAACATCGCCTATGGCATCTTCGAGATTCCGACGGCATGGTTGGGCGACCGCTGGGGACAGCGCCGCACGCTCGTCCGGATCATTGGTGCATGGTCAATGTTCACGATCTTCACCGGCCTTGCGCGCAACCTCGCCTCGCTGCTCGTCACACGGGCGGCATTTGGGGCGGCCGAGGCGGGCGCCTTTCCCACGCTCTCTCGCGCGCTGGCGCGCTGGTTTCCGGTTCATGAACGAAGCCGCGCCAACGGCATCATGTGGATGGGCGCGCGTTCGGGCGGCGCGTTTGCGCCCCCACTCGCCGTGGCGCTCATTACACTTATCGGGTGGCGCTACACGTTCGCCGCGTTCGGCCTCGTGGGTCTGCTCTGGTGCGCCGTGTGCGCCAAATGGTACCGCGATAATCCCGCCGATCACGTATCCATCACGCCTGCTGAGCTCGACGTCATCCGCATCGGAGCGGCGCCTCCACCGCAACGCGGCGAGCGTGTCCCCTGGAAGGCGCTCCTGCTCAACCCGACCATGCTTGCGCTGTTCTGCAGCTACTTCGCTTCCGGCTTCGGCTTTCAGTTTTTCGTTACGTGGCTGCCCACCTACTTCATGCGCGAACATGGACTCACGTTGCAGCGCTCCGGTGTCTATGCCGCGCTTCCGCTGGCCGCCGGAGCCTTGGGCTGCCTGCTGGGCGGAGTGATCGCCGACGGGATTTCGCGGCGCACCGGCAGCACAACGATCGGCCGCCGCAGCGTCGGCGTGGGCGGTTTTGCGCTCGGTGCAGCCGGCTACCTTGCCGCAATGTATGCGCAGTCGGCCGAGGCCGCCATCGCGTTTCTCGTGCTGGCCAGTGGCGCGCACGATCTGACGCTGCCCGTTCTCTGGGCCACGACCACCGATGCCGGCGGGCGGTTCGGCGGCACGGCGGGCGGCTTCGTCAACCTCGCTTCCAGCCTGGCCGGAGTTCTTGCTCCGCTCTCCGCGGCCCTGCTCGAACGTGCCTTCGGCTCGTTCCATGCGATCTTCTTCGCTGCAGCCGCCATGTATGTGGGCGGTGCGCTACTCTGGCTGATCATCGATCCGCAAAAGGACCATCCATGACGAAAAAGGATTATCTCTACCAGCACCACACGTGGCCCGAACTGGGCGAAGTCGCCAAACGCCAGCCGGTGGTCGTGCTTCCGATCGGCTCTGTCGAAGACCACGGTACGCACTTGCCGCTCGACGTCGATAACTTTCTGATCTGGTCCATCTGCGAGGCCGCGGCGCAGCGCGCCGAAGGCGACATTCTGCTGATGCCGATCATCCCTTTCGGCTACGAAACCCATCACATGGATTTCCATGGCACGATCGACATTCACATGCAGCACCTGCTCGACTTCGTTCTCGATGTCACCAAGAGCGTTGCGCATCATGGCTTCCGGCGTATTCTCATCGCCGACGGACACGGCTCCAACATGCCCATTCTCGATCTGGTGGCCCGCCGGACCATTTTGGAATCGGATGCCCTCTGTGCGCCCTTCTTATGGCCCTCGCTCGCGTTGCGTGAGATACGGCAGGTGCGCGAATCGGGCCGCGGGGGCATGTCGCATGCGTGCGAGCTCGAAACCTCGGTTTACCTCTATCTCGATGCCGAACGCGTGCAGATGGACAAGGCACGGCGCGAGATGGACCAGCCCGCCTCGGACTTCCTGTGGAGCGATTTGACCGACCCCGGTCCCATTCGCATGATGGACTACTGGACCTGCTTTTCGAAGTCCGGCATCAACGGCGATCCCACGCTGGCGACGGCCGAAAAGGGCAAGATTATCTTCGAAGCCGTCGTCGCCAACTTCGTTCGCTTTGCCAGGGAGTTTAAGAACCGGCCGCGTGGAGAGCGCATCGACTATCACAAGACGGAATGGAAGGGTTGAGCGCTCCGCGGAGACTTATTTCGCCCATTCGCTTGCCCCAAGCGCGCCCGGCGCATATGCTCTAGCAATGAATCTCAAAATGGCGTCCACCGTCGCGCTTGCCGCGATGGCCCTCTTGACCGTGTCCCTGGGCTTCGATCTCCTCGGCACCTTGATT
>CAYUZM010000615.1:0-4347 GCA_964449665.1 uncultured Solibacteraceae bacterium | reverse complement strand
CTGTTCTTCGGGCGTGAGGTCGCCGTAGAGGGGGAGGCCGTCGGCGTTGAGGCGGGCTATGGTGGGTTCGCAGGCGCGCATGGCCGCTCGGATTTCGCGGGCTCCGGGGAGGAAGATGAGCCCGTCGCCGTCGAGGCCGTTGGCGGAGGCGCAGGCAAGGGCGGAGGCGACTTGCTCCTCCAACGGCGAGGCGGATTGCGGCGAGTACTCGATGCTGGTCTCGAACAGGCGGCCATCGCTGCGCACGACCGGGCAGTGGCCGACGTGCTGCGCGAGGCGGTCGCCATCGAGCGTGGCGGACATGGCGACCAACCGCAGTTCGGGCCGCGTGGTGCGTTGCAGACGAAGGAGAAGCGCGAGTGCGGCGTCGCCATCGAGGTGGCGTTCGTGGAACTCGTCGAGAACGACGGTGGAGATGCCGCGCAGCGTGGGGTCGTGGAGCAGTCGGCGCGTAAGGACGCCTTCGGTGAGGAAGCGTAGGCGCGTGCGCGGGCCGGCGGACTCTTCGAAGCGGACCTGGTAGCCGGTGGTTTCGCCAAGCGGCTCCCCCATCTCCTCGGCCACGCGGCGGGCGGACATGCGGGCGGCCACTCGGCGCGGTTCCAGCACGAGCAGCGGTCCGAATTCGAGCAGCGCGGGCGGGACCCGGGTGGTCTTCCCAGCCCCGGGCGCGGCTTCCAAAACAAGGTTGGGCGTGGCGCGGAGGTGGCCGAGGATGGCGGGAAGGAGGCCGTCGACGGGCAGTTGGGGCTTTCTCGGCATGCAGGGCGGTAGACTGACCATGATGCCAGAGCTGCCGGACATCACGGTGTATATCGAGGCGCTGGAGGCGCGGATCGGCGGAAAAACGCTGGCGGGCGTTCGGCTGGGGAGCCCGTTTCTCTTGCGTTCGGTGGAGCCGAAGCTGGAGGAGACGTTCGGGCGGCGGGTGACGGGGCTGCGGCGCGTGGGGAAGCGCATTGCGATGGGCGTGGAGGGCGAACTCTGGCTGGTGATTCATTTGATGATCGCCGGGCGGCTGCATTGGAAGAAGCCGGGCGTGAAGCTGGCGGGGCGGAACGCGCTGGCGGCGTTCGATTTTGACGGCGGGACGCTGACCTTGACCGAGACCGGGACGCAGCGGAGGGCATCGCTGGCCGTGGTGCGAGGCGAGGAGGGGCTGCGCGGGCTCGATCCGGGCGGGCTGGAGGTGTTGGGATCGGCGGTGGAGGCGTTCGCCGGGCGGCTTCGCGCGGAGAATCATACCGTGAAGCGCTCGCTCACGGACCCGAAGTTGTTCAGCGGAATCGGCAACGCATACTCGGACGAGATTCTGCACCGCGCCAGGCTTTCGCCGCTGCTGCTGACGCAGAAGATGAGCGATGCGGACGTGGCGGCGCTGCACGGGGCGATTCAGGTGGTAATGGGCGAGTGGATCGAGCGGCTGCGAGCGGAGGCAAACGGGGGCTTCCCGGAGGGCGTGACGGCATTCCGCGAAGAGATGGCCGTGCATGGACGTTATGGCAAGCCGTGCCCGGTGTGCGCAGCCCCCGTGCAGCGGATTCGCTACGCGGCCAACGAGTGCAACTACTGCGCGCGCTGCCAAACGGGCGGGCGCCTGCTGGCCGACCGGGCGATGTCTCGGCTGCTGGGCGCCGACTGGCCGAGGTCGCTCGAAGAGTTGGACCGCTGAATTTTGAGCCGGATTTTCGCCCGGCTACGCGTGTACAAGACTAGTCCTAGATCCGATATGTTGGTACGAACGAATTTGAAAGGCAGTTGGGGCCTTGCGTTTAGCTAAATGGTTACTGGTTAGTCTTGTCCTAAATTCCGTACTGCCACCGTCCCGGGCCGCCGCGCCAGGCGTTTTGGAAGACGCTGCCATCCGTTCCTGGAACGTAACCGACGGGCTTCCCGAAGAGTCGATCTACAGCCTGGGCGAGTCGCCCGACGGCAATATCTGGATTGCCATCCGCGACGGCCTGGTGCAGTTCGACGGGCAAACGTTCAAGCTGACGCAGCCAGCCGACAAGGCCGGCATCCGCGACAACGGGCTCGGCGGAGTGGCCGCGGCGGGCGGCAAGTTGTGGGTGGGCGCGCGGGATTACATTGGCTACTCGCCGCAGGACGCCTTCCAGTCGTTCACCAATCTGCAGTTCCAGATCACGCCGTTTCCGCGGCGCTTTGGCGACCGGTTTGGGGTGGCCTCGGTGCAGGTGCGCCCAGACGGGAACCTGTTGCTGCGGCGGTCCGATGGGGCGTTTCTGCTCGACACGTCGGTGCGCTCGGGGCCTCCGCTGCCGCCCAAGCTGCTGTTTTCGGCGCCGCCGGGAGAGTCGATCAACGGTCTGCACGAAGGGCGGAGCGGGCGCATCTGGTATTCGACGCAGTCGGGCATCAAGGTACGCCAAGGCTGGGACTGGAAACCGGTGACGGGGCCGGAGTTTCAGGCGACCGCCATGGTGGAGGCGCGCGACGGGACGCTTTGGGCATTCGCGCAGGAGGGGCTGTTCCACCTGGAAGGCGCCAAGCGGACGCCTTACGGCATGCAGGGCAAGATTCTGCTCGACCCGCTGCGGGCGCTGATCGAGGACTCGAACGGGGCAATCTGGGTGGGGTTGGTCGGCGGCGTGGCGCGCATTCAGAACGGGAAGGTCGAGCGCCGGATGCTTTCCGACCATCTGCGGCCGGACGATATGATCCAGGCGCTCTGGCAGAGCCGGGACGGCTCAATCTGGGCGGGTTCGGGCTGGGGCACGTTGGTGCGGCTGCAGGAGCCGGTGTTTGGGTTTGTCGATCAGACCGACGGGCTGGGCGACAGCGCGGTGGCGGCGATTCAGCAGGACGTGAGCGGCCGGATGTGGATCGGCACGCGGACCTCGGGCGTTTTCGTGGGTGAGGGCGGGAAGTGGCGGAAGATTGACGGCACGGGCGGCTCGGTGCTATTTGCAATGGCGGCTTTGAAGGATGGACGCACGCTGCTGGCCGATTCGCGCGGCTTGATGGTGAGCGACGGGAAGACCGCACGGATGATTCTGCCCGCCGAAGAGAACATTCTGAACCGCTACCGCTCCTTTTCGCCCGAATATGACGGATACATCTACTTCGGCGACTCGATCTGGCTCTACCGGCTGCGAATTGGCGGGGCACAGGATCTGCAGATGGAGCGGGTGGCCGAAATTCCGCTGGCGCGCTCGATTTTTGAGGACCCGCACGGCATCTGGGCGCTGGGATGGGACCGCGGCGTGGTGCACGTGGAGCGGGGCAAAGTGGCCGAGTACGCGCTGGACGGAGGATTCGAGCGCCGGGGCTACTCGATTCAGGAACTGACGCCGGGGCTGCTGCTGGTGGGCACCAGCACGGGTGTGATGGCGTTTGACCGGCAGGCGAAACGGTATCTGGACCGGCGGCCGATGTTTCCGCAAGACCAGATCTTTTTCGTGCAGCCCGACCGCAACGGGAATTTGTGGTTTGCCGGGCGGCGGTCGTTGCTGATGGCTCCGCGGCAAGCCGTGATCGACTATCTGGAAGGGAAGCGCGAGGCGGTTTATCCGCTACGGCTCACCGCGCGGCAGGGGCTGCGGAGCACGAACTTCGGGCTGGGCACGTCGTCGACGGGGATGGTGACGAAATCGGGCGAGGTTTGGCTGGCGTCGCTGCAAGGCGCGGTGCACTTCCGTCCGGAGTTTGCCGGAGTGGACGGGGAGCGTGTGCGCTGCGCGATCTCCGAAGTGATTGCCGACGGCGTACCGGTTCCGGTGAACGAAGCGAGCAGGCTGGGAGCCGGAACCCACCGCCTGCAGATCCAGTACGCCGCGCTGGATCGCAAGGCGGGTGAGAATCCGCAGTTCCGCTACCGGCTCGAGGGCGATGGCAGCGAATGGCTGGAGTCGGGCGCGACGCAGGCCGCCTACACGAACCTGAAGCCGGGTAGCTACTCGTTTCAGGTACAGGCGCGCGTAACGGCGCAGGACTGGACGGGACCGGTGACGAAGCTCGACATCGAGATCGAGCCGTTCTGGTATGAGCGGGGGGCTGTGCGCGGAGCGGCCGCGGGGTTGGCGCTCGCGCTGGGGCTGGCCGCGCTCTGGCTGCGCAGCACGGGCGCGCGCAGGCGGACGGCGGAACTGGAAGCGCGCGTTGCGCAGCGCACCGAGGATCTGGCGCCGGCGCGCGATCAGGCTGAACAGGCGCAGCGCCGGGCCGAGGAGGCGGCGCGGGTGAAGATGGACTTCCTGGCCACGATGAGCCACGAGATCCGCACCCCGATGAACGGCGTCATCGGCATGATCCAGCTGCTGAAGGAGACACCGCTCAACGAAGAGCAGGTGGGGATGATGGCCGTGATGCGCAGCTCGGGCGAGGCGC
>CAYUZM010000614.1:0-4348 GCA_964449665.1 uncultured Solibacteraceae bacterium | reverse complement strand
GAAACGAACGGCTGGTAGTGCAGCAGCAACTGCTGCCGGTCGTTCGCCCGCGCCATGTCGTTCTGCAGATCGCACACCCGCGTCACCTCTTCCTGCATCGCGCGGTTGTACATCTGAAGCTGACCCTTGCGCTGCCCCTTGGCGTGATACATCGCCATATCGGCGTAGCGCAGCAGATCCTGCGCCTGGTTGGCCGGCTCGTCGCTCAGCACAATGCCGACGCTGCCGCCGCTCATCACCTCCGTGCCGTTAATGTCGAACGGCGCCGACAGCGCGTTCAAAATGCGCGTGCCCGCACGCACCGCCTCTTCGCGGTCGTGCAGCCGCTCGAGCAGCACCACGAATTCGTCGCCGCCAAACCGCGCCACTATGTCACCCGGCCGCGCGCAGTTCCGAAGACGACCCGCCACGGCAATCAGCAACTGGTCGCCAATCAGGTGCCCCATGCTGTCGTTGATCAGTTTGAACCGGTCCAGGTCGAGAAACATCAGCGCGAACAGCGGCATCGCCTGCCCCTGCCGCTGCTTCTGGGCCATCAGCCGCTCCAGCCGCGAGAGCAGAAAGTCGCGATTCGGCAGCTTTGTCAGCCGGTCCGAAAATGCGTCGTTGATCTCCTTGCTCTCCACTTCAATCAGCGTCGAAATGTCGCGGTGCGAACCGGCAATCGCAATCGCCTTGCCCGCCTCATCGCGCACCGCCGTCCCTCGCGCCGACACCCACAGATACGTGTTGTCCTTCCGCCGCAGCCGGTGTTCGCTCCGGAAGTGCTCCGTCGTTCCCTCCAGATGCTCGGCCAGCGCGCGCTGCATCTCCGCCAGATAGCCGGGATGCACTCGGTCCAGCCACTCGTCGGAACGTTTCTCCAACTCGCCGTTCTCGAATCCCAGCAGTTGCTCCCAAGCGGGTGAGAAGTGGAACTCACCCGATTGCAAATCCCAATACCAAAGCCCGTCCTGGCTTCCTTCCACCGCCTTCGCCATACGGTCCCGGACGGCGCGCTCGCCCGCTCGCCGCTGCCGCTCCCCCAGTTGCGCCACCTCCGCCTTCCGCTGCATGTGCAGCCGCAACCGCAGCCCCGCCGCCGACACCACCGCCGCCGCGCCCAGAAACACCGCCCCTTCCAGGAACGATTGCTCCGATAGCTTCGTCGACGCAATCGCCATCCAGCCGCCCAGCGCCGGACTCGCCACCAACGCCACCCAGCCGATCCACGAAGACAGCACGCACGCGCTGCCAATCAACAGCAGCGAAAGCGCGGTCAGTTGCGGCGAGTCGCCGCTGAAGTAGAACGTCACCAGGCTGTGGCTCGCAATCAGGAACCCAATCACCAGCGCGGCGGCATTCCCCGACTCGGGATCCACCGCCCGCCGCTTCGAAAACAGCCAGAACGTCAGGCTCAACCCGGAGATGAACAGCGCCAGCCGGAACTGCGGCGTGTCCCAACCGGAAGGCGTCGCAAACGGAATGCTCAAACAGTAGGCAAAGTAGCCCAACGCGAGAAACGGCAAAATGGCTTGCAGCCGTGCGAAGGTGACTTGATTGCGCCCCCCGCGCGGAAACGCCCGATCCGTAGGCGAACAGTGCTCCAGGTCCATACCCCTAGTAGACATTCGCCTAGGATTCTCAGCAATCACCCCAGGGGCCCATTCAATCTGTGAACAAAGTACCCCACCATCTTCAGGTGTCTGCTTTACGACCCGCCGGGCATCTCGTAAGGTCCTCTCGGGGAACCGCCGCAGCGCAGTGCAACTTCAGTACTGTTTTGACCTAGTACTTTTTCGCGAGTTTTCGCCGCGCTACTTACCGCGCCCCGCCGTCTTATCACCGCGCCCTGCAGCCTTATCACCGCGCCCGGCTGTCTTACTTCGGCACCGACACCGTGATGTTGCGATAGCGGATCACGCCGTGATGATCGCCCTGCAGGAAAAACGGCCCCGGCTCGGCTTCGTTGCTGTCCAGCGCGCCGCCCGTGGGCCCTGGAATTTCCACGTTGTCGTGATACACCTTGCCGTCGCGCAACACCGTCACGCGCCGACCCACGAAAGTCACATCGAATGAGGTCCACTTACCCAACCCCAGTTCCGCGCCCGCCGGCGGCGGATAGTGGCTGTAGATGGCGCCCATCTCATGGTCGGGCAGCTTGCCGCCCTCGGTGCCAATTTGAATCTCGTACCGCCCGCGCAGATAGATGCCGCTGTTGCCATGCTCGGGGCAGTTCACCTCGATGTGCAGCTTGAAATCCTGAAACTTCTCCGTCGACTTCAGGTTCGCCGCGCCCGGACCGCGCTGGCCCGCCACTTCCGGATTGTCGTTCACCAGTTCGCCGTTGCGCGCCACCCACTTGTTGTTCGCGACGTTACCAATCGGCTCCCATCCGGTCAGGTCCTTGCCGTTGAAAATCGCCCGCGGCTCCGTCCAGGCCTTCGGCATCTTGCGATCCAGCTTCGGCGCGCGCACACCCGCCAGCTTCGGCCCGTCGGCGTCCCCGCGCTTTTCGATCCCCGCCAGCGCGTCCTTGCCGGACTTGGTCAGCTCCCAATTCACCGCCGGACCGCGCCCCGCCGGCGCAACCGCCACCACAAGCTTGCCCGCCTCCACCTTCGCACCCTCAATCGCGCGCCACCCGCCCCCGCGCGGCTGCACGCGGCCCGCAATCTTTCCGTCTTTCTCCACCAACTCCATCCACTGCGGATACGGGTTCCCGGTGGCGGGCGTAGCCACCATGTCCCAACGGCCCAGAAAGGCCTTCGCATCTTGAGCCGCGGCGGAGCAAGTCAAACCGGCGGCAAGGGCGGCAATCACGAATATTCTTGGCATCGATTCCACTGTAGCGCCCCGCGAGTGGCGGCGGACGGCCCCGCGATGGGAATGGCGCTAGACAGCGCGGGTGCATCGTTGCGTATCCGTGGGCCAGTACTTGCGGGGATAATGAAAGAAGTGGAGTTGCGCCGTGGGGCGTGGCGGCCGCGAACCCAAGGGAATTTTCTTTGCACGACACCAACGATGATTGCGTTTTGACGCGGGCGGCCGGCGGGGACGGCGCGTTCCTCGAGCGGATGCGGACGGCGATCGAGTTTCTGGAAGCGATTGCCACGAACCGTGAATTGCTGTGCGGCGTAACGGCCGACGAGCGGGAGCGGCTGCACCGGGCGATCGCGCAGGCCTACCTGCCCGATCCGGTGGCGCGGAAGAAGCGCGTGCAGGCGGCAGCCCGGGAGCGGACGGCGGCGCGGGCGGCGCGCGCGGATGCGGTGTTGAACGAGACGGGAATTCGGGCGCTGCGCCGGAAGCCCGAGTTCACCACACCCAACGTGTTTGCGCCGGAGAACTGGGAACAGAAAGAGCGGGAAGGCGCGCGCGAGGTCGATCCGCAACACTGTTACATCTGCAAAGAGAAGTTCACGGCGGTGCACCATTTCTACGACCAGATGTGTCCGCCGTGCGCCGAGTTCAACTACCGGAAGCGCACGGAGCTTGCGGACCTGAACGGGCGCGTGGCGCTGCTGACGGGCGGGCGCGTGAAGATCGGCTACCAGGCGGGGTTGAAGCTGCTGCGCGCGGGGGCGCGGCTGCTGGTAACAACGCGATTTCCCCGCGATTCGGCGCAGCGCCATGCGCGGGAGCCCGACTTTGGCGCCTGGGGGCACCGGCCGGCGAATTTCGGATTGGGCATGACATCCGCCACCAAGTTCAGAAAACACGTATCGAATTCCGAAAGAACTTCGCCGCCGATGACGGTTTTATCGGTCTGCGCGGCGGTAAAAATGCTGCCGCCCATTTCGGCGGTTTCGCGCGCGATCGCTTCCGAATTACGCGCCGCCGTGCCTTCTTTGAGAATTCCGGCGACGATTTCCGAAATCCAGCGCTGTCCTTCTTTTTCGTTCAGACTTCCCGCGCGGACAAACGCCTGAATCGCGACTTTCGGCACCGAGCCATAAGGCACGAGCGTTACTTTCATCCCGTTTTTCAGCACGAAAGTTTCAGCCGCCGGAAAAACGAACGGTTTCGGCTGTCCGCCGACGGGCGGCGTTTCCTTCTGCGCGAAAATGCCGAACGCGAACGAAAGAAGAACCATCGCCGAAACGCAGAAACGCAGAGTATTTTTAGACATATTTTTTACTTTTAACTTTTTACTTTTTACTTGATTCATTTCGCCTCCTTATTCCGCTTTTTTCTCCGCTTGTTCGGGGTTGATGATGACGACCGTGCGGTTCGTTTTCCGCAAATATTCTTTCGCGGTTTCCTGTATGACCTTCGGCGTAACTTTGCGGAAATTGGCTTCGATCTGGTTGATCGCCTGCGGATTGTCGTCAAAAAGGGCGAAGCTCGCGAGCAGGTCGGCGCGTCC